>JAEYNO010000089.1 GCA_023412515.1 Actinomycetes bacterium | reverse complement strand
GAGAACTTTTAGTATATGCTGCGTGGCGAACGCCCGGATGCCGATGAGGCTCGGATGTTTGACGTCGCACTTATACTGCACGCCGACCACGAGCTGAACGCGTCGACATTTACTACGCGTGTAGTTGCCGGAACGCTCGCCGATATGTACGGTGCGGTGACGGCGGGAATCGCCGCACTGGCGGGGCCGCTGCACGGCGGTGCGAACACCAACGTAATGAAGATGCTGCTCGAGATCGACAGCCTGGACAACGTCGATTCGTATATCGAGAAAGCTCTTGCCGAAAAGAAAAAGATAATGGGCATCGGCCACGCGGTGTATAAGACCGAAGACCCGCGGGCGACGTGGCTGCGCCGGTATTCGAAGCAGATGGCCGAGCGAAAGGGCGAGTCGAAGTGGTTCGAAATGTCGCAGCGGATCGAAGAGCTGATGCTCGAAAAGAAGGGGATGTACCCGAACGTCGATTTCTATTCGGCATCGACCTATTACCTTATGGGCATACCGCTAGATCTTTACACGCCGATCTTCGCCGTCAGCCGCATCTCCGGCTGGACCGGGCATATCCTCGAGCAATATGCCGACAACAAGCTCATTCGCCCGCGGGCAGAGTATGTCGGTGAGCGGGGGTTGAAGTATGTGCCGATCGGGGAGAGGTAGAGGATAAATGAGAGATGAGAAATGAGAGATGAGGAATGAGAAATGAGAGATGATAGATGATAGATGATAGATGATAGATGATAGATGATAGATGATAGATAAATAGGGTGCACCTGATTTTCATTTCTCGCTAAAATCATTTGTGTGAAACTGTTTTTACCTCTGGTTCTTTTTTTACCGCAAAGTTTCGCAAAGTTATTCGCAAAGTTTCGCAAAGTTAAGAGGTCTCGGTTTGCCGGGGCCTTTTGCTTTGGCCGAAACAAACGGGCAAGATTGTGATAGCTAAAAGGGGACACACCCGTTTTATGGCTCGATTAGATCATCTGTGTGAATCTGTGTTTATCTGTGGTTTTTTACCGCAAAGTTTCGCAAAGTTATTCGCAAAGTTTCGCAAAGAAAAGGCGGTAGTCGCAGCCGTACGGCGTCTACCACCCCGGCCGTAAACGGCCACCCCTCCTATCCAGGAGGGGAGCTTTTTTTAAGAGGTCTCGGGTTGCCGGGGCCGTTTGCTTTGGCCGAAACAAACGGGCAAGATATTGCGTAGCAACCCCATAAATCTGATCCCGGAGTAATACAATGAAAAGATCGCTGTCTTTGTTGATGATAGCTGCACTTACGGTGCCGCTGGCTGTGAATGCACAAAACGATATGAAACCACCTGTCGCTAAGAAAGTTCCCAAGGTTTTGAAGATCCACGGTTACGAGATAGTGGATGAGTATGGCTGGCTGCGTGACCGAAATGAGAAAAAAGATCCCGAGGTGATCAGCTATCTCGAGGCCGAGAACGCATATACCGAGGCCCACATGGGCAAGCATCAGAAGTTCGTCGATGCATTGTATGACGAGATGCTCGGGCGGATAAAGCAGACGGACACGAGCGTGCCCTATCGGCGAGGCGACTACTGGTATTTCACAAAGACGGAGGAAGGGAAGCAATACCCGACCTATCTCCGCGGCAAGGACAAGGCGGGGAAGGACGCTACGGTCCTGCTCGACCAGAACGCGATGGCCGAGGGGCATGAGTATTTCGCGATCAGCAACTTTGAGCCGAGCGACGACGGCAACCTGCTGGCGTTTGCGACGGACACGACCGGATATCGGCAATACACGCTGCAGATAAAAGACTTGAAGACGGGTGAGATGCTGCCGGACAAGATCGAGCGGGTGACGAGCATTGAATGGTCGCCGGACGGCAAGTACATCTTTTACGGCCAGGAGGACGCCGTCTCGAAACGCACGGACAAGATCTGGCGGCACGAGGTGGGGACGAATAAAAACGAGCTGATCTATGACGAAAAGGACGTGCTGTTCAATGTGGGCATAGGCCGCTCGCGGGACAAGAAGATGTTCTTCATCGCGTCGTTCGCAAAGACTTCGAATGAGTATCGCTATCTGCCGGCGGGTGACGCGACGGGCGAGTTTAAGGTGTTGACGCCGCGGCGCGAGGGCCACGAATATTCGGCGGATTTTAACAAAGGCGAGTTTTATATAACGACCAACAAGGACGCGGAAAACTTTAAGGTGGTGCGGGCGCCGCTGAGCGACCCGAGCGAAAAGAACTGGGTCGATTTCATCCCGCACGACCCGGACGTAAAGATCGATGACATCAGCTTTTTTAAGGACCACGCGATCGTTTCCGAGCGTGAGAACGGGCTCGAATACCTGCGTGTGATGGATATGAAGACGCGGCGGGCGGCGGCTCGGGTTGAAACGCCCGAGAGCGTTTACACGATCGGGCTCGGGTTCAATCCGGAGTACGACACTGATGTGATCAGGTACGGATATTCTTCGATGATCACGCCGCAGTCGACGTATGAATTTGACCTGAAGACGCGAAAGAGCAAATTGCTGAAGCAGCAGGAAATACCGAGCGGTTACGACAAAACGAAATATGAGACGACGCGCGTTTGGGCGACGGCCCGCGACGGCGTAAAGGTACCCGTCTCGATAATGATGAAGAAGGGCACCAAGCTCGACGGCAAGTCGCCGATGTTGCTCTATGCATACGGGTCGTACGGGGCTTCAATGTCGCCGAACTTTAGCACGATCCGGTTGTCGCTGGTCGACCGCGGGATGATCTATGCGATAGCGCACATCCGCGGCGGCAGCGAGCTTGGCGAACGGTGGCGGCAGGACGGGCGGATGTTCAAAAAGGTGAATACCTTTAACGATTTTGTCGATTCGGCAAAGTGGCTGATCGATCAGAAGTATACCGCGGCGGACAGGCTTGTGATACAGGGCGGTTCGGCCGGCGGGCTGCTGATGGGTGCGGTGATGAACCAGGCCCCCGAGCTGTTCAGGGCCGCTATAGTCCAGGTGCCTTTCGTCGACATTATGAACACGATGATCGACGACACGCTGCCGCTGACGACCGAGGAATGGGGCGAGTGGGGCAATCCGCGTGATGACAAACGGGCGTGGGACTATATGTATTCCTATTCGCCGTATGACCAGATAAAGGCGCAGGATTACCCGAATATGCTGGTCGAGGTGTCGCTCAACGACAGCCAGGTGCCGTATTGGGAAGGGGCGAAATATGTCGCCCGTATCCGCGAAAAGAAGACGGATGACAATGTCGTTCTGCTAAAGACCAACATGGGCGCCGGCCACGGCGGTGCCTCCGGCCGATATGATCGCCTGAAAGAGATCGCGTTCGATTACGCGTATGCGCTGGTGCAGGTCGGCGTAGAGAAGTAGGCCCGGCTCACCCTCTCGGGTTTAGTGGGAAGATCGTTCGCAACAAATGCGGACGATCTTTTTAATTTAAATAGAGGCGTAGGCCAGGAGGCCGAGCGGTCGGGAGTCGAACCTAAACGATCAAGGTGACCGATTGTTTGCGAAATGACAGATTTTGACAGTTGCGGATCATCCGCAGCGTTATGATGTGAAAAAAACCGGGGCGATAAACCCCACGGACAAAGGATTTAGGAAATGCACTGACACATGCAAAGCATGGCATATGTGTTGCAGGGAAGATAGGGCCCTCCACCGCGGGAGGAGCCGCATGAACTGCACATGGCGAGGCAAATCCGCCTCTCCCTTATTCGGGCCAAAGGCCCATTAGATCGAACAGATCCTGTTCCATGAGGTTAGAATGGAATCCCGAAGACCCACTTACGTATTTTTTCTTATACTGCTTGCGCTAGCATCACCGATAACAGCCTGGTCCATAATAAAGTTTCCTTTTGAATTGGGGGCGGCAGCGGCGATATTCGGCGTGGCCGGTTTAGCCCTCAGCGGAGCTTTTAGACTGCAATTGCCGAAAAGCAAGGTCAAACTCTCTGCGGGCGACACATTTGTTTTTCTAGCCTTTCTCTTGTTCGGCCCGCAGGCCGCCGTGCTTTTTGCCGTCGCCGAACCGGCGGTTTCGGCCCTGGCGCAAGGCCGAGGAGGGGCCGGCCCCAAAAATCTAAAAATTGCGATCAATATGTGTATCGCTGCGGTCTCAGCGTTTGCGATGACGGCGACGGTTGTCGCGGTGAGGGGCCACGCGGCGCCGGGGCCGGCGGCACTGGCGGCAGAATATCTAGCCCTGATCGCACTGATGGGCGTCACATATTTCAGCGCCCATACAATATTTGGACTCGTCTATTTTAGAGTGTGCACCGGGCTCCCTCCTCTTAAGATCAACAAACAGGTCTTTCTGAATTCCTTTGTGGTGACAATGGCAGCTGCCTTTGCGGGTACGGTGATCTGGATAGGGACACAAAATCCTATTTATCTTGCTGCAGCGGGCGGCATTGGCGCGCTGGTCTGGGGCGGGCGGCGGCTCTTTGCCGGAAAGGCAGCATCGCGTCGGCGCCCGTCTGCCCCCGGAAAGAACGCCACGAAAAAGACTGAGGCCGTTCCGGATCAGGAGCGGATCCGCGAGTTAGAGAACTACATAGCCGAGCTCGAAAAGCGCGGGCGAGCTATGCGTGAAACGACCGAAGAACTGCGGCATGCGGCTTACAACGATCCGCTTACCGGTTTACCAAATCGAAAAAGCATTGCGGCTCTAATAAGCGAGATGATCGGACGGGATGCAGGGGAACGGAGTGAGTTCGCCGTTTTGCATATCGATATCAACCGCTTTAAGACGCTGAACGAGAGCTTGGGGCGTTCGGCGGGTGACAGAGTGATAGTGTGCGTTGCGGAACGGCTGGCGAATCTTAAAGGGCATGGGCATACGGTCGGGCGCATCGGCGGTGACGAATTCGGCGTCCTCATTCCCCGGTTCAAATCCCGCGGCGATGTAAAACGGCATGCTGAAAAGATCGCCAGGTCTATGGCGCAGCCGATCCAACTGGGGAACAGGCAGCTCTTCACAGGTATTTCGATCGGCCTCGCATTCGGGCCTACCGGCTACGCTAACGCAGACGAGGTGCTTAGGGATGCCGACATCGCTATGCACCAGGCGAAGGACAAGGATACGACCCTTGAAATGTTTGATCCGGGAATGCACGCGATGGCAGTGAACAAGCTGGAATTGGAAACGGACCTCCGGTCGGCGATCGAGCGCAAAGAGTTTGAGGTCTATTATCAGCCGATAGTCAATTTGCAGCGGGCGAGACTGGAGGGGTTTGAAGCGCTGGTCAGATGGAACCATCCGAGCAAGGGGCTGGTTTCGCCGGCGGACTTTATCCCGATAGCAGAATCGACGGGGCTGATCATTCCGATCACGAAACAGATACTTACGGCTGCCTGCCGGCAAATGGTCGCGTGGCAGCAGGACCACGCCGGGATGGACCATGCGACGATCAGCGTCAATCTTTCGGGGGCGCACTTCGCACAGCCAAACCTTGTGCGACAGGTCGCGGAGGTGATCGATGCGACCGGCATCCCGCCCGGTTCGCTTCGACTGGAGATAACAGAGAGTTCTGTGATGACGAACGCTGAGCGCGCGATCGAGACGCTGAAGGGACTGCGTGAAAGCGGGGTACGAATAAGCATCGATGATTTTGGTACGGGGTATTCGAGCCTGAGCTATCTGCAGAGATTTCCGATCGACACGCTAAAGGTCGATCAGTCATTCGTGAGCACGATGGAAGCAGGGAGCGAAAACGGCGAGATCGTACGGACCGTTATAGCGCTGGCAAAGGTGCTTGGCCTGAGCGTTGTGGCCGAGGGGATCGAAAGCATCCATCAAGTGCATCAGCTCCAGATCTTAGGTTGCGATTACGGACAGGGATACCTCTTCGGACGTCCGCTGACGGCGGGCGATGCAAGGCGGATGGTGGAAGACCCGAATATGTGGGCGAACATTCTGCCGATCTCGGGCTATCAGGCCATACCGCCGGAACTCGAATATTCCGACATGAGATTGGCGAATTAGAGGCGGCCCAACTCCGGGTTCTTCTAAGTGAGCGAAATATCTTGACTTGTTTCGATAGTTCATAATATCTTGAAAGCCATCAAATTTCTTTCGAAGTCCTGCTGAAGTTCTTCCGCAATTAGCAACCGAACACAGCCGCCCACTTCGTTCCCTTAAGGTCATCGGTCCGTGGAGGGCCAAGGAGCTTGCCATCCCGAATCTGAGCTATGACAGTACATCGAACCGGATCACGACGACGGGGTTCGAGTATGACGTGGCCGGGAACCAGACGCGGGCGATGGCTCCGGACGGGAGCTGGCTGCGGTATGAGTATGACGCGGCGAACCGGCTGCGGCTGATAAGGACGGACGCGGGGGCTCCGGTGGAGCACGTCGGCTACGGATCAACGAACGCTCGGATGATGGTGCTGGATTACCA
>JAEYNO010000062.1 GCA_023412515.1 Actinomycetes bacterium | reverse complement strand
GGGGCGACGAGGCGCTGCGCGTCGACCCGCGCACCGGTGCGGTCGTCGTGGTCGCCGTCGCGACGCTCGGTGCGCTGTCGCCGCTGCTGCGCACCGTGCCCCTGCTGGCGGCGGTCGCGGGCGTCGTCGCGCTCACGGTGGGCGTCCGCGTGGTGGCGGGCGGTGCGACCTCGGACGAGGCCGTGCGCACGCTGCTCCTGGCGGTCTGCGCGGCGGCGGTCGTGCTGTCGTACCGCGCGTCCGCGTGGACGATCACGGTGGTCTGGGAGCTCGAGCGGGCGCGCGTCGCGCAGGCGCGGCTCGCGGTCGCCGAGGAGCGGCTGCGGTTCTCGCGCGACCTGCACGACGTCGTCGGCCGTGCGCTCACGGCCGTCGCGGTGAAGAGCGAGCTCGCGGCCGAGCTCGCGTCCCGCGGGCGCGACGGCGCGGGCGGCCAGATGCTCGAGGTGCGCGACCTCGCGCACGACACGCTGCGCGAGGTGCGCGCGGTCGTCGAGGGGTACCGTGCCGCCGACCTCGCGGCCGAGCTCGTCGGCGCGCGGTCGGTGCTGCGCTCAGCGGGCGTCGAGGTGCGGGTCACGGGGGAGGACGTCGCGCGCGGGCTCCCGGCGGCGGCCGCCGAGGCGCTCGCGTGGGCGGTGCGCGAGGGCACGACCAACGTCGTGCGGCACGCCGACGCGCGCACGTGCGAGCTCGCGCTGGTCGCGCAGGGCGGCGGCGACGTGCTGCTGCGCGTCGCGAACGACGGCGTCCGGGGAAGACCGGCCGGTGCCCGAGGCGGTGCCGGGCTGCGGGGGCTGACCGAGCGGCTCGCACCCCTGGGCGGCGCCGTGACCACGACGACCGACGGCGACCGGTTCGTGCTCGAGGCGCGGGTCCCCGCGGCCGCGCGGGAGGTGGCGGCGTGATCCGCCTGCTGCTGGCCGACGACGAGGCGCTCATCCGCGACGCGCTCGCGTCGCTGCTCGAGCTCGAGGACGACGTCGAGGTGGTCGCACGCGCCGCGTCGGCCGACGAGGCGGTCGACGCGGCCCGCGTGCACCGGCCGGACGTCGTGCTGCTCGACCTGCAGATGCCCGTGCGGGGCCGCACCGACGCGCCCGACGGCATCGACGCGGCCGCGCGGATCCTCGCGGCGGACCCGCGGATCGCGACCGTCGTCGTGACGAGCCACGGCCGGCCCGGCTACCTCAAGCGCGCGCTCGAGGCGGGCGTCCGCGGGTTCCTGCCGAAGACCGTGCCGTCGCGCGTGCTGGCCGACGTGGTGCGGCAGGTGCACGCGGGTGGCCGGTACGTCGACCCCGAGCTCGCGGCCGAGGCCATCGCGACGGGCGGCAGCCCGCTGACGGCCCGCGAGGCCGACGTGCTCGAGCTCGCGGCGGACGGGTCGCCCGTCGAGCAGATCGCCGCGCGCGTCCACCTCGCGCCGGGCACGGTGCGCAACCACCTGTCGTCGGCCGTCGCCAAGCTCGGGGTGACGAACCGGCACGAGGCGGTCGCGCTCGCGCGCCGCAACGGCTGGGTCTGAGCTCAGCCGCGGCGCAGGCGCCACACGCGCGCACCGAGGGCGAACGCGATCAGCGCGAGCCCCGCGCTCAGCGCCAGCGGGCCCCAGGTCACGGACGTCGTCATCGAGATCTCCTCGGCGGTGCGCGTGAGCGTCACGGGCGAGCCGAACCAGCTCAGCTCGACCGTGCCGCCACCCATCGCGTCGACCGCGTCGAGCGCGCCCATCTGCCAGCCGAGCCACGAGTACAGCGGCAGCGCGAGGCCGACGACCGCGGCGAGCACGGCGCCGTCGGTCCAGCGCGGGCGCTCGTGCTCGAGCTCGGCGAAGTACCCGGCCGCGAGGCGGCGGGGCGAGCCGAGGTCACGCAGGGCCGCGTCGAGGCCGACGCGCGACGCGTCGTCGAGCACGGACGCGCGCAGCTCGCGCCGGATGCGGCGGGCCTCGCGGCCGGGGTAGTCCTGCATCGCGAGCTCGAACCGCAGGAACCACCAGGACAGGCGCTGGCGGTCGCGCCAGGTGAGCCGGTGCGCGACGCCACCGGTGGTCGGCGCGTCGGGTGCGGTGTCGTGGTGCGTGGTCATCGGGTCCCCTCCGGGTGGGTCGGCGCCGCGGTGGGCGCGGTGTCGGTGGTCGCGGTGCCGACGGCCGCGTCGCGCAGGACGCGGTCGGCGGTCGCGACGAGCGCGGCCCACGACGCGCGCTGCGTGCGCAGCGCGGCGAGGCCCGCGTCGCTGGGCCGGTAGTACTTGCGGGCCGGGCCGGACGACGAGGCCACGAGCCGGGACGTGACGAGGCCGTCGCGCTCGAGGCGCGTCAGCACGGGGTAGAGCGTCCCGGTCGACAGCTCGGCCAGACCGGCCGCGCGCAGCGCCGCGACGAGCTCGTAGCCGTACGACTCGTCGCGCGTGAGCGCGGCGAGCGTCAGCATGGGCAGCACGCCCTTGAGGAGCTGGGGGTCACGGTCGCTGGTCACGCGTTCACGGTAAGGCCTGCTATCTGGCGATGCAAACTAGTGGGTGTGGGTGCGTACCCTCCTCGCGGTCGACGTACCCGCGGTCGCGCGCTTCAGTCGGCGGCCCGACGTGCCGACGCACCGGACGTGCGCGAAGCCCTGCCGGTCGTCGTCCTCGTCCTCGGAGCGGTGTACGTCCTCGCATACCTGCCCGCCGGGCCGCTGTTCCGGTGGCGGCTGCGACGTCGGATGGTCGCGATGATCGACCCGGGCCTGCCACCGCTCGAGCGCGAGCGCGCCGTCGAGGCCGTCCGTCGGGCGATCCCGCTGCGGGGACGCGTCCCCGGTGCGGACGTCGAGCGGCTGCCGGCGCGGGCCGATCCGACCGAGTTGCGCGTCCGCGCCACCGTGCCGCCCACGCCGGACGGCTGCCCGGGGTTCCGGGTCTGGCTGCCGTGGCACTCGTCGCCGCCCGCCGACGCGGGCTCCGACGGCAGCAGGCAGGTGGTCACCGTGCACCTGGGCAGCGGCCGGGCGATGCTGGTCGTCGTGCTCGGGCGTGTGGGGCGCGTCGACACCGGCACGGTGCTCGCGGCCGCCGCGGACCGGCCGGCGCTCGGCCGGGCGCTGGGGGTGCACACCCACCCCGTCGGCGAGGTGCTGCGCGCGGCGACGGCGGCCGGTGCGGCATGGCGGCACACGTTCGGCGCGGGGTCGACCGTCGTCACCGACACCCACGTGGACCGCGACGGCTGGGCCTTCGTCGTCGGCCTCGTGCGGCGCGACGGCGACCACGTCGTCGACGGCCTCGACGACGCGGTCCTCGCCACCTGGGAGTGGATCCCCGCGGACGCCCCCGCCGTGGACCCGGCTGTCGTCGTGGACCCGGCTGTCGCCGTGGACCCGGCTGCCGCGGACGCCCCCGCCGCGGGCCCCAGCCGTCCGGGTCCCGCCGGGGCCGGCGCGGCGCCCGCCGCGCCGGTCGAGGT
>JAEYNO010000516.1 GCA_023412515.1 Actinomycetes bacterium | reverse complement strand
CTCGCGCCCTCCGCGATCCCGGGCACGCCGAGCCACGCGCGCGTGCGCCACGACGCGGCCGCGACCACGTCGTGCGCGGGCAGGCCGGCGCGCACCATCTCGGCCGCCTCGTCCGCGATCCGGCCGTGGCCGATGGTGCCACCGGCGTCGGTGCCGACCAGCAGCGGCACCCCGGCGTCGTGCAGGTCCCGCACGTGCGCGTGGCGACGCTCGTGCATCGCGCGCATGCGGGCCGCGAACCGCGGGTAGCGCGCCTCGCCCTGCGCCGCGATGGCGCCGAACTGCCCCACCTGCAGCAGCGTCGCCGTCACCGGGACGCCCGCCGCCGCGATGCGCTCGACCTGCGCCGGCGTGGCGCCCGTGGCGTGCTCGAGGCAGTCGACGCCCGCGTCCAGCAGCGGGTCGAGCGCCTCGTGGCTGAACGTGTGCGCGGTGACGCGCGCGCCCGCGTCGTGCGCGGCGGCGACCGCGGCGGCGAGGACGTCGTCCGGCCACAGCGGTCGCAGGTCGCCGTCGGCCCCGAGGTCGCGGTCGATCCAGTCGGCGACGAGCTTGACCCAGCCGTCGCCGCGCGCGGCCTCCTCGCGGACCGCGCCCGGCAGGTCGGCCGGGTCGGCGAGCTCGCGGCCGTAGTGCCGCAGGTACCGCTTGGGGCGAGCGAGGTGCCGGCCCGCGCGCAGCAGGCGCGGCAGGTCGTCGCGCGCGTGCACCCACGCCGTGTCGGCGGGCGAGCCGGCGTCCCGGACCAGCAGCACGCCCGCGTCCCGGTCGGCGATCGCCTGCCGCTCCGCCGTGGCCGCGTCGACGGCGCCGTCGGCCGCGAGGCCGACGTGGCAGTGCACGTCCACCAGCCCGGGCAGCACCCAGCCCTCGAGCACCGCCTCGGGCGCCCCGGCGGGCTGCTCGAGCGTGAGCCGGTCCCCCACGACCCACGCCTCACCGACCTCGTGCTCGTCACCGAGCACCACCGTCCCGCGCAGGTGCGTGATCACGCGGCGGTCAGCGCCCCTTGAACAGGTCGCCCAGCCCCGCGGGCAGGCTGCCCGGGTCGAACGCCGCGTCGTCCTGCGGCGCCGCCGCCCCGCCGAGCCCGAACGCCGACCCGGACGGCGCGGGAGGAACCTCGCCCGCTGCGCGCGCCGCGGCGGCCCGCTCCTGCTCGGCACGCTTCGCGGGGTTGCCCGACCGCGCGCCCTTGCCGCGCTTGGGCGGCGCCTGCCGGCCGCGCGACTTCTTGCCGCCCATGCCCGGCAGGTTGCCCATGCCCGGCATGCCGCCGGGCATGCCGCCGCCGCGGGCCATCTGGCGCATCATCTTCTTCGCGCCCTCGAACCGCTCGAGCAGCTGGTTGATCTCGCTCGTGGTGGTGCCCGAGCCCCGTGCGATGCGCGCGCGCCGGGAGCCGTTGATGATCTTGGGGTTCTGCCGCTCGCCGGGCGTCATCGAGCGGATGATCGCCTCGATGCGGTCGACCTCGCGCTCGTCGAAGTTCTCGAGGGCCTCGCGCATCTGCCCCATGCCCGGCAGCATCCCGAACATCTTCTTGAGCGAGCCCATGTTCTTGAGCTGCTGCATCTGCACGAGGAAGTCCTCGAGCGTGAAGTCCTCGCCGCCGACGAGCTTGCCGGCCATCTTCTCGGCCTGCTCGGCGTCGAACGCCTTCTCGGCCTGCTCGATGAGCGTGAGCACGTCGCCCATGTCGAGGATGCGCGACGCCATGCGGTCGGGGTGGAAGACCTCGAAGTCCGTGAGCTTCTCACCGGTCGAGGCGAACATGATCGGGCGGCCCGTCACGCTCGCGATCGACAGCGCGGCACCGCCGCGCGCGTCGCCGTCGAGCTTCGACAGCACGACACCGGTGAAGCCGACGCCGTCGGCGAACGCCTGCGCGGTCGTCACGGCGTCCTGGCCGATCATCGCGTCGACCACGAACAGGATCTCGTCCGGGTCGACCGCGTCGCGGATGTCGGAGGCCTGCGCCATGAGCTCGGCGTCGACGCCGAGCCGCCCCGCGGTGTCGACGATCAGCACGTCGTGCTGGCGCTGGCGCGCGGTCTCGAGACCCGAGCGCGCGACCGCCACCGGGTCCGCACCCGCCGGCAGCACGTCGTCCGAGCCCTGGTTGCCGGGGTGCGGCGCGTAGACGGGCACGCCCGCGCGCTCACCCACCACCTGGAGCTGCGTCACCGCGTTGGGGCGCTGCAGGTCGGCGGCGACGAGCAGCGGCGTGTGGCCCTGCTCGCGCAGCCACAGCGCGAGCTTCCCGGCGAGCGTCGTCTTGCCCGCGCCCTGCAGACCCGCGAGCAGGATGACGGTCGGCGGCTGCTTCGCGAACGCGACGGTGCGCGTCTGCCCGCCGAGGACCGCGACGAGCTCGTCGTTGACGATCTTGACGACCTGCTGCGCCGGGTTGAGCGCGCCCGACACCTCGGCCGACAGCGCACGCTCGCGCACCGCGCCCGTGAACTGGCGCACCACCGGGACCGCGACGTCGGCGTCGAGCAGCGCACGCCGGATCTCGCGGATCGTGGCGTCGATGTCCGCCTCGGAGAGGCGCCCCTTCGCGCGCAGGTTCTTGAACGTCGACGTGAGACGGTCGGAGAGGGTGGCGAACAACCTGGCCTCGCGGGGTCGGACGGAACGGCTACGGACGTCCCAGGGTACCCGCCAGCGCCTGCGCGGCCCGGCGCGTGAGGTCGTCGACGAGCGTGGCGCGCCACGCCGTCCACGCCGCGGGGCCCGCCGCCGACGCGTCGGCCTCGGTGAGCGCGCGCAGCAGCGCGAGCAGGTCGGCCCGGTGGTCGACGGCGTCGAGCAGCCGCGCGAGCGTCGCCGGGTCGTCGGGGTCCGCGGTGGTCGCGAGCTCCGCGAGCGTGAGGTGCTCGCGGACGAGCCGCGTGACGTCGGCCGCGACGTCCTCCCCGAACCCCATGCGCGTGACGATCGGCCCCGCGAGCCGCGCCCCCTCGACCGCGTGGTCCCCCGCGCCGGCGCGCTTGCCGACGTCGTGCAGGAGCGCCGCGAGCAGCAGCGTGTCGGGCGCGTCGACCGCGCGCCGGTCACGACCGGCGCGCGCGACCGTCTCGACGAGGTGCCGGTCGACCGTGTGCCGGTGGATCGCCGAGCGCTGCGGCCGGTTGCGCACGCCCGCCCACTCCGGGATCCACGTCGTCACGACGCCCGCGAGGTCGAGCGCCTCCCACACCGGCACCTGCGCCGGGCCGGAGCCCAGGAGGTGCCCGAGCTGCTGGCGCGCGGGACGCGGCCACGGCACGGGCAGCGGCGGCGTCGCCTCGAGGCTCGCGACGGTCACGGGCGAGAGCACCAGACCCGTGCGCGCCGCGGTCGCGGCGGCCCGCAGCGACAGCACGGGGTCGTCCGCGGGTCGCGCGTCGACCGCGAGCACGAGCTCGCCGTCGTGCTCGACGAGCCCCTCGGCGATGGTCCGCAGCCGCGGCGGCGTCCGCCGGCCACGCACGAGCATCGGCCCGCGAGCGGGCCGCTGCAGCGCCTGCCGCGCGTTGCGGGCGGTCGTGTCCAGCGCGTACGAGATCACGCGGCCCGCCTCGGCGATCGAGGCGAGCAGGTCGTCCCGGTCGTCGAAGCCGACGAGCGCGGCGACCTCGTCCTGGTCCGCCTGCAGCAGGCGGTTGGTGTGCCGGCGCGTCACGACCTGCAGCGCGTCGCGCACGTCCAGCAGGTGCGCGTAGGCGTGGTCGACCGCGCCGTGCGGCCGGTCCGTCAGCCACGTCGCCGCGAGGGCGGACAGCACGACCGCGTCGCGGATGCCGCCACGCGCCTCCTTGAGGTCGGGCTCGATGAGGTACGCGAGCTCGCCGTGCCGGTCGGCGCGCTGCCGCGTCGAGGCCAGCAGCTCGGGCAGCCGACGACGCGCGGCCGACCGCCAGTCCGCCAGCAGCGCCGACGTGGCGCGCGCGACCACGAGCCCGTCGCCCGCGACCGGCTGCAGCTCGAGCAGCCCCACGGCCGCGGGCAGGTCCTTCGACGCGACCTGGCGGCACTGCGCGAGCGAGCGCACCGAGTGGTCGAGGTCGAGACCCGCGTCCCAGATCGGGTACCACAGGCGCTCGGCGAGCCGCGCGAGCTCGTCCGCCGGGTGGCCGCGCCCCTCGTGCACGAGCAGCAGGTCGAGGTCCGACACCGGGCTCGCGTCGCCGCGCCCCACGCTGCCGACCACGCCGAGCGCGACGCCCTGGAGGTCGCGTCCCTCGGTCGCCTCGTCCCACAGCCGCGCGAGTGCGCCGACCACGAGGTCGGCGATCGCGCGGCGGCGGGCGACGCCGTCGCTGCCCGGGCCCGTCGTCCGTGCGGCCAGGTCGAGCCGTGCAGCACGCAGGTCCCGCACCCCGGCGGGGTGCGGGACCTGCTGCTGGGACCCGTGCCCGGCCGCACCCCCCGCGGGCGGCCGTCCGTCAGTCATCGGTGAGCCGTGACCCCTCCTGCTCGGATCGCGCTCAGAGCGCGTCGTCGCCGTGCTCGCCGGTGCGGACGCGTGCCACGTCCTCGACCGGGACGACCCACACCTTGCCGTCGCCGATCTTGCCGGTCTGCGCCGCCTGGACGATCACCTCGGTGACCCCGGCCACGTCCTCGTCGGCGACGAGCACGTCGATCTTCACCTTCGGCACGAGGTCCACGGTGTACTCCGCGCCCCGGTAGACCTCGGTGTGGCCGCGCTGCCGGCCGTAGCCGCTGGCCTCGCTGACCGTCAGACCGCGGACCCCCGCGGCCTCGAGGGCCGACTTCACGTCGTCCAGCCGATGCGGCTGGATGACCGCCGTCACGAGCTTCGTCATCACTTCACCTCCGACACGATGCGGGCGCCACCCAGGTTCTCGTACGCGGTCTCGCCGTGCACCGCGAGGTCGATGCCGCCGACCTCGACGTCCTGCGAGACGCGCCAGCCGAGCGTGGACTTGAGGATCAGGCCGATGACCGCGGTGGTCAGACCCGAGAACAGGACCGCGACGACCGCGATCACGACCTGGATGACGAGGAGGTTCGCGCCGCCCCCGAAGAACAGGCCGCCGTCGTCGGCGAGGAAGCCGATCATCACCGTGCCGACGAGGCCGCCGACCAGGTGGACGCCCACGACGTCGAGCGAGTCGTCGTACCCGAACTTGTACTTCAGGCCGACGGCCAGCGCGCAGAGCACACCGGCGACGACTCCCAGCACGATCGAGGTCACGGGGCGCAGCGCACCCGCGGCCGGCGTGATCGCGACCAGGCCGGCCACGATGCCCGAGGCGGCGCCCAGCGACGTCGCGTGACCGTCACGGATCTTCTCGGTGACGAGCCAGGCGAGCATGGCCGCGGCCGTGCAGATCGTCGTGTTGACCCACGCGAGACCCGCGGTCTCGTTGGCGCCGAACGCCGAGCCGGCGTTGAAGCCGAACCAGCCGAACCACAGCAGCGCGGCGCCGAGCATGACGAACGGCAGGTTGTGCGGGCGCATCGCCTCGGTGCCGAAGCCCTTGCGCTTGCCGATGATGAGCGCGAGCACGAGGGCCGCGACACCGGCGTTGATGTGGACGACCGTGCCGCCCGCGAAGTCGATCGGCGCGGTGTTCGCCGCGCCGTCGGTGGTGCCGAAGATCGCCGCCGCGATCGAGCCCTCGGCGCCCGAGAGCTGGCCGCCGCCCCACACCATGTGGGCCATCGGGAAGTACGCGACCGTCACCCAGACCGCGACGAACGCGATCCACGTGCCGAACTTGACGCGGTCCGCGAGCGCACCGCTGATGAGCGCGACGGTGATGATCGCGAACGTCACCTGGAACGCGACGTCGATCACCTGCGGGTAGTTGCCGAGCGGGCTCGCGACCGCCGCGCCGTCCGCGTCGAACAGCGTGCCGCTCAGGCCGAACTGGTCGAACGGGTTGCCGAAGATCCCGGCGACGTCCGAGCCGTACGACATCGACCAGCCCCACAGCACGTAGACCACGCCGACGACGCCCATCGCGCCGAACGACATCATCATCATGTTGAGGACGGACTTGCCGCGGACCATGCCCCCGTAGAAGAACGCCAGTGCCGGCGTCATGAGGAGCACGAGCGATGCTGACGTCAGCATCCAGGCCGCCGCTCCGGTGTCCCACTCCATGTCTGCTCTCCCCTCGCCAGCCTGGCGGCCGGACGGGGACAACTGTGGAGCGGCGCCGTTTCGCTCGACGGGCGGTGCGGTTACGCACGTGTGACAGCAGGCCCCTGCGCGTAAACGTTGCGTTTCGTGCCGGGCGGGCGTCCAGGGGCCGGGACGGCGCGTCCCGGCCCCCCGGTCGCGGCGTCAGCCCTCGAGCAGGCCGTCGACGAACGCCTCGGGGTCGAACGGCGCGAGGTCGTCGGGCCCCTCGCCGAGGCCGACGAGCTTGACCGGCACGCCGAGCTCGCGCTGCACCGCCACGACGATGCCGCCCTTGGCCGTGCCGTCGAGCTTGGTCAGCACGATGCCGGTGACGCCGGCCACCTCGCCGAAGACCCGCGCCTGATTGAGACCGTTCTGGCCCGTCGTCGCGTCGAGCACGAGCAGCACCTCGGACAGCGGCGCGGTGCGCGTGATGACGCGCGTGATCTTGCCGAGCTCGTCCATGAGGCCCGCCTTGTTCTGCAGGCGGCCCGCGGTGTCGACGAGCACGACGTCGGCACCGTCCGCGACGCCCGTGCGCACCGCGTCGAACGCGACGGCCGCCGGGTCGGCGCCGTCGCGGTCGGAGCGCACGGTCGGGACGCCGACGCGCGAGCCCCACGTCTCGAGCTGGTCGGCGGCGGCCGCGCGGAACGTGTCCGCCGCACCCAGCACGACGCTGCTGCCGTCGGCGACGAGCACGCGCGCGAGCTTGCCGACGGTGGTCGTCTTGCCGGTGCCGTTGACGCCGACGACGAGGACGACGGCGGGCACGCGCGCGCCGTACTCGCCCGTGGTGGGCGACGTGCGCAGCGAGCGGTCGAGCGTCGGGTCGACGAGCGCGAGCAGCTGCTCGCGCAGCACCTCGCGCGCCTGCGCGCCGTCCCGCAGGCCGTCGACCCTCACGCGCGTGCGCAGGGCCGCGATGAGCTCGTCGGTGGGGCCGGCGCCGACGTCGGCGAGCAGCAGGGTCTCCTCGAGCTCGTCCCAGTCGTCCTCCGTGAGGTGGTCGCGCGACAGGACCCCCAGCAGCCGCGTGCCCAGCGGCGAGCCCGAGCGCGCGAGCCGCTCGCGCAGGCGGCGCAGGCGGCCGGCGGTCGGCGCGGGCGTCTCGAGCGGCGGCGCGGTCGTGAGCTCGGCGGTGTCGGGGACCTCGACGTCGGTCGACGGTGCCGCGACGTCGGGCGTGGCGGCGGCGGGCGCGTCGGTCGGGGC
>JAEYNO010000512.1 GCA_023412515.1 Actinomycetes bacterium | reverse complement strand
GCGCCGAACGGCACGCACGAGTCGATCGCGAGGTCGAACCCGCCCACGGCGTGGCCCGCCTCGCGCAGCGCCCACGCGACGCCCACGACGTACGCGGCCCAGCCGCCCACCGCGCCGGGCGCCGCGTCGGCCAGCCGCACCTCGCGCACGCCCGACGGCTCCTGGGCGGACACCAGTCGCACGACGTCGTCGGCGCGCCGCGCGACCGCGGCGTACGTGCGGTGCGGCAGCGCGATCGGCAGCGCGAGGCCGCCGTTGTAGTCCGTGTGCTCGCCGATGAGGTTGACGCGCCCCGGCGCCGACCACACGCCGTCGGGCGCGGCGCCGTACGTCGCGACGAACAGGTCGCGGGCGCGCCGCTCGCCCTCGGCGCGGTCCCACGCGGGGGTCCAGACGGGCGTCGTCATGTCGGGCTCCGGGGTCGTGGCGGCGATGGGGGCGGGGGTCGTGGCGGTGGTCCGCGCGCTGTCGCGCGCGGTGCTCACGCGAGCTCCTGCAGGCGGCGCGCGATGCGCTCGGGGGTCGTGTCGCTGATCCACGAGGCCATGGCCGACTCGACGCCCGCAAGGTACTTGAGCTTGCCCGGCGCGCGCAGCACCGAGAACACCTGCAGGTGCAGGCGCGACACGTCGCGGCCCTCGCGCACGGGCGCCTGGTGCCAGCCGCTGATGTACGGCAGCGGGATCGCCCCGCCGTCGCCGTCGACGAAGAACTGGTCGAGCCGGCGCAGCAGCGTGAGGTACGTCGTCGCGAGGTCGGCCTTCTCGGCGTCCGTGAGCGCGGGCAGGTCGGGCACGTCGCGGCGCGGCGCGAGGTGCACCTCGACGGGCCAGCGTGCCGCGTACGGCACGTACGCGACCCAGTGCTCGGACTCCAGCACGACGCGCTCGCGGTGGCGCAGCTCGGCGTCGAGCACGTCGCGCAGCAGCACGCGGCCTGTCGCGTCGTGGTGCGCGCGCGCCTGCCGCAGCATCGTGCGCGTCTTCGGCGTGACGTACGGGAACGCGTAGATCTGCCCGTGCGGGTGGTGCAGCGTGACGCCGATCTCCTTGCCGCGGTTCTCGAAGCAGAAGACCTGCTCGACGCCCGGCAGCGCGGACAGCGCGCGCGTGCGGTCGGTCCACGCCTCGACGATCGTGCGCATGCGCCGCGGGCTGACGGTCGCGAGCGACGCGGTCGGGTCGGACGAGAAGCAGATGACCTCGCAGCGGCCGTTCGCCGGCCGGCGCTCCCACAGCGGCTCGCCGTCGACGAGCTCGGTCGCGTCGTCGGCCCCGGGCACGGCCATGAGCGAGGGGAACCGGTTCTCGAACACGACGACGTCGTAGTCGGTGTCGGGGATCTCGCCGTCCTGGTACGTCGCGCCCGGCTTGGCGGGCGCGAGCGGGTTCGCGTCGGCCGGCGGCAGGAACGTGCGGTTCATGCGGTGCGCGGCCATCGGGATCCACTCGCCCGTGAGCGGATCGAGCCGCAGCTCGGGGCCGGTGACGGGGTGCGGGACGCCGTCCGGGTCGACGACCGGCGCGAACCGGTCCGGCAGCGGGCGCGGGTCGTCGAGGCGGCGCGTGGCGGCGCCCGACACGTACGGCTCGGAGTCGTCGAAGTAGAACAGCTCGCGGCCGTCGGCGAGGCGGGTGGCCGTGCGGCGCACGCGCGCGGCGAGGTCGGGGGCGGTGCTGTCCGAGGGGCTGTCGGGGGTGCTCACGGGGCGTCTCCGGTGACGGGGGCGGGGTCGGCGAGGACGAGCCGGTCGACGGCCGCCTCGAGGTGCGCGCGGGCGTCGGCGGACAGCCCGGTGTCGACGACGAGCGCGTCGATCTCGTCGAACCCGCAGATGCGGGCGAGGCCGACCGTGCCCCACTTGGTGTGGTCGGCGAGGAGCGTCGTCGCGGCCGCGCAGCGCACGAGCGCGCGGTCGGTCGCGGCCTCGGCGAGGTTGGGGGTCGTGGGGCCGTCCGCGTCCAGGCCGTGGACGCCGAGGAACGCGCGGTCGACGCGCAGGCTCGCGAGGGTCGCGTCGGCGACCGGTCCGACCAGCGCGTCGGACGGCGTGCGGGTGCCGCCCGTGAGCACGACCTCGACGTCGTCGACCCCGTGCAGCACGTCGGCCACCCGCAGGCCGTTGGTCACGACCGTGAGCGGGCGCAGCGCGGCGTCCGCGGCGATCAGCGAGGCGAGCAGCCAGGTGGTCGTCCCGGCGGAGAGCGCGAGGGACTGTCCGGGCTCGACGTCGGCGAGCGCGGCGCGCGCGACGCCCGCCTTCTCGGCCGACGCCCACGTGCGCTTGGCCTCGAAGCCGGGCTCGTCGGTCGAGCGCGCGGGCGTGTCGGGCGCGACGGCGCCGCCGTGCACGCGCCGGACGAGTCCGGCACCCGCGAGCTCGGCGATGTCGCGGCGGACGGTCATGTCGGAGACGTCGAGCGCGGCGACGAGGTCGGCGACGCGCACGGCCCCGTGCGCACGGACCTCGGCAAGGATGCGCTCCTGCCTCTGCGTCGCGAGCATGCGAACAGTATCTATCACGTCCGAACAAAAACCAACAGCCGACGCTGGCTCGTCGAGGTCAGCGCACGAGCTCCATGCCCGCCGCCTCCGCCGGGCGCGCTCGGAACCCGTGCCGCTCGTAGAACGGCACCCGCCCGCGCGCCGCGAACAGCTGCACGTCGTGCACGCCGCGCTCGCGCGACCATGTCACCAGGCGGTCCAGCACCTCGCCGCCGACGCCGCGGCCGCGGTGGTCGGCGCGCACCACGAGCTCGGTCACGAACGCGTGCAGCGCGCCGTCGCCCAGCAGCCGGCCCACGCCCACGAGCGCACCGTCCGCCGTCCTCGCCGAGCACACCGCCCAGCTGCCCGCCAGCGCCCGCGCCGCGACCTCCTCGGTCAGCTCGCCCCACCCCGTGCCGCCGTACAGCGCGGCCAGCTCGGCGGGCTCCGGGGGCGCGAACGTGTAGCCGACGTCCGGAGCGGTCACCGCGCGCTCACCGCGCGACGGGCGACAGCCCCAGCGGACGGCCCGCGAGGTTGCGCGGACGCCCCGCGAGGCCGCGCGCGACGTCGCGCAGCGCGACCGCGCCCGGCGAGTCGGGCGCCGTCAGCACCACGGGCGTGCCCCCGTCGCCGGCCTCGCGCAGCCGCACGTCGATCGGCACCTGCCCCAGCACGGGCACGTCCGACCCGATCAGGCGCGTGAGGTTCGCCGCGACACGGTCGCCACCGCCCGCGCCGAACAGCTCCAGCCGCGAGCCGTCGGGCTGCTCGAGCCACGCCATGTTCTCGACGACGCCCACGACCCGCTGCCGCGTCTGCACCGCGACCGACCCCGCGCGCTCGGCCACCTCGGCCGCCGCCACCTGCGGCGTCGTCACCACGACGATCTCCGAGCCCGGCAGCAGCTGCGCCACCGAGATCGCGATGTCGCCCGTCCCCGGCGGCAGGTCCAGCAGCAGCACGTCCAGGTCGCCCCAGAACACGTCGGCCAGGAACTGCTGCAGCGCGCGGTGCAGCATCGGCCCACGCCACACCACGGGCTGCCCGGCCGGCACGAACATGCCGATCGACACGACCTTCACGCCGTGCGCCTCGGGCGGCAGCAGCATGTCGTCGACCTTCGTCGGCGGGCGGTCCACGCCCAGCATCCGTGGGATGGAGAAGCCGTAGATGTCGGCGTCGACCACGCCCACGCGCAGGCCGTCGGCCGCCATCGCGACCGCGAGGTTCGCCGTCACCGACGACTTGCCGACGCCGCCCTTGCCGGACGCGACCGCGATCACCTTGGTGAGCGAGCCCGGCTGGGCGAACGGGATCTGCGGCTCGGCGTCCGTGCCGCGCAGCATCGTGCGCAGCGCGCTGCGCTGCTCGGCCGTCATGACGCCCAGGTCGACCCGCACGCCCACCACGCCGTCGAGCGGCGCGACCGCGGCCGTGACGTCGCGCGTCAGCGTGTCCTTGAGCGGGCAGCCCGGCGTCGTCAGGTCCAGCCCGACGACGACGAACGTGCCGCCGTCGCGCGGTTCGAGGTCGACCGACCGGATCATCCCCAGCTCGGTGACCGGGCGGTGGATCTCCGGGTCCTGCACGCCGGCGAGCGCGGTGCGCACGGCGTCGAGCAGCGGGTCGGCGGGGGAGGAGTCGTCGAGGGGCGGCACGCGACCATCGTAGGTCGGGCGGACGGACGGTCGGCGGGCCGAGGGGCCCGCTCAGCGGTCGGGAGCGCCCCGCCGGCCCGGGTCCGGCGCGCGGTGCTCGTCGCCCGCGTCCTCGTGCGCCGCGCTCTCCGCCTGCAGGTCCTCGAGCAGGTTGCGCAGCTCCGAGCGCACGAAGTCGCGGGTCGCGACCTCGGACAGCGCGATGCGCAGCGACGCCATCTCGCGCGCCAGGAACTCGGTGTCGGCGAGGTTGCGCTCGGCGCGCTGCCGGTCCTGCTCGGCCTGCACGCGGTCGCGGTCCGCCTGCCGGTTCTGCGCGAGCAGGATCAGCGGCGCCGCGTACGACGCCTGCAGCGACAGCATGAGCGTGAGGGCCGTGAACCCGTTCGACGCCTGGTCGAAGCGCACCTCCTGCGGGGCCCACGTGTTCCACGCGAGCCACACGACGCAGAACACCGTGAGCCACACGATGAACCGCGGCGTGCCGAGGAACCGGGCGATCGACTCGGAGATCCGGCCCGACGCGTCCTCGTCGCGCGTGCCGCCGCGCGACAGCAGCGACAGCCCGCGCGTGCGCGGCTGGTCCAGGCGCTCAGCCACGGGTCACCCCCGGCGGCCCGCTGCGCACCACGGGCGTGGGGCGCGTCGGCGGCCCCGCGTGCACGTCGTCGGTCTCGCGCCAGTCGTCCGGCAGCAGGTGGTCCAGCACGTCGTCGACCGACACCGCGCCCAGCAGGCGGCGCTGCTCGTCGACGACCGGCAGCGCGAGCAGGTTGTACGTCGCGAGCTGGCGCGTCACCGACAGCAGCGGCGCGTCGACCGCGACGGGCTCGAGGTCCGTGTCGACGATCTGCCCGATCGACTCGTGCGGGGGCTCGCGCAGCATGCGCTGCAGGTGCACGACGCCGATGTAACGCCCCGTCGGCGTCTCGAGCGGCGGCCGCGCGACGAACACGAGCGACGCGAGCGCGGGCGTCAGGTCCTGGCGCCGCACGTGCGCGAGCGCCGCCGCGATCGTCGTCTCGGGCCCGAGGATCACCGGTTCGGTCGTCATGAGGCCGCCGGCGGTGTTGTCCTCGTACGCCAGCAGGCGGCGCACGTCCTTGGCCTCCTCGGGCTCCATGAGCGCGAGGAGCTCGGCGGCCTGGTCGTCCGGCAGCTCGCCCAGCAGGTCGGCCGCGTCGTCGGGCTCCATGGCCTCGAGCACGTCGGCCGCGCGGCCCCGCTCGAGGTTGCCGAGGATCGCGACCTGGTCGTCCTCCGGGAGCTCCTCGAGCACGTCCGCGAGGCGCTCGTCGTCCAGCGCGGACGCGACCTCCAGGCGCCGGGTCGAGCCCATCTCGTGCAGGACGTCCGCGAGGTCGGCCGGCTTGAGGTCCTCGTACTGCGCGAGCAGCAGCTGCGCGCCCTGCGCGGCCGACGGCCGGCCCAGGCCCACGACGTCCTCGACCGGCACGAGCAGCGTCTCGCCGCGGCGGCGCAGCAGCCCGCCGCGCGGGTCGACGCGCCGCACGAACACCTTGGTCACGAGCCAGTCGCCGTTGCGCTGCAGCTCGATCGCGACGTCCTCGACGCGGGCCTGCCCGGAGCCGTCGGCCAGCTCGACCGTGCGGTCCAGCAACTCGCCCATCACCACCGTCTCGGACGCTCGCTGCTCGAACCGCCGCATGTTCAGCAGGCCGGTCGAGATGACCTGGCCCGCGTCGACCGCCGTCACGCGCGTGAGCGGCAGGAACACGCGTCTGCGCCCGGGGACCTCGACGACCAGCCCCACGGCGCGCGGCGCACCCGTGAGGCGCACGAGCACGACGACGTCGCGCACCCGCCCCACCTCGTCCCCGATGGGGTCGAACACGGTGGTCCCGGCGAGGCGCGCGACGAACACCCGGGTCCCGACGCTGCTCACGGCCGTCAGCCTAGACGCCGGACCCCCGCCCGGCCGGACGTGGGTCCGGGGCGCGCGGTGGACGTCCCGCGTCCGCGGCGTGCCGCCGTCCGGCCCGGGACCCGGCCCGACGGCGGCCGCGTCCGGCCCGCTCCCTGGCGACTCCCAGGCACGTGCGGGAGGATCGCCCCATGGCGTTCACGCAGCCCCAGCGGATCCCGACGACGCCCACGCTCCCGACGGGCGAGACCGTCGCGCGCTACGGCACCTACCTCGAGGCGCAGAAGGCCGTCGAGCTGCTCGCCGAGAAGTCGTTCCCGGTGCGCGCCGTGACGATCGTCGGCAGCGACCTGCGCATGGTCGAGCGCGTCATCCGGCGGCTCTCCTACCCGAGCGCGGCGCTCGGCGGCTTCCTGTCCGGCGCGTGGTTCGGCCTGTTCGTGGGCCTGATCCTCACGCTGTTCTCGCCGACGGGCGGGCCCGGCGTCATGCTGCCCGCGATCCTGCTCGGCGGTGCGTTCGGCCTGCTGCTGTCGGTCATCGGCTACTCGTTCACGCGCGGCCGGCGCGACTTCGCGTCCGCGAGCCAGATCGTCGCGACGTCGTACTCGGTGCTGTGCCAGGCCGAGCACGCGCACAAGGCCCGGAACCTGCTCGCCGAGACCGGGGGAGTCGTGTCCGGGTGGCCCGAGCCGGTCGCACCGCCCGCGCCGCCCGTCGGTCCGCCGCCGTCGGCACCCGGCACGGGGTACCCGCCGCCCGGGGCCGACG
>JAEYNO010000508.1 GCA_023412515.1 Actinomycetes bacterium | reverse complement strand
GCGCTCGTCGGTGAGCCCGCGCGCGAACGGCGCGGCGACGAGCGCGGTGACGGACGCGAGGAAGTGACCGAGCGGCCCGTCGGACTCGACCGACCCGTGACGCGTGACGAACGCGTAGACGTGCGGCGAGGACTCGATCATCTCGAGGTACACCGCGACCATCGCGCGCAGGCCCTCGCGCGGCGTCGGTGCGACGCGCAGCACGCCCTCGAGCGCGCCCTGCATCTGCAGCACGACGGCCTCGGCGACCGCGATCTGCAGCCCGGTCTTGTCGCTGAAGTACCGGTAGACGATCGACTTGGACGTGCCCGCGGCGGCCGCTATCTCCTCCATCGAGACGTCGGGCCCGTGGTGGTGCACGGTGCGGCGGGCGACGCGGACGAGCTCGGCGCGGCGGGCCTCGCGGTGGTCGGCCCACCGGGTGGAGCGCCCGTCCTCGGGGGCGTCGTGGTCGCCGCCGAGGGGCGTCTCGACGGGGGTGCCGGCGAGGGCGACCGGGAGCGTCCGGGCGGCGGGCCGTCCGGACGCGTCGTCGCGGCTGGGGCGGGGGGACGTCGCCGTCGACGGCCCCTGTGTGACAGAACTCACGAAACCGAAGGTATCAGGTACTGTGGGTTTCGGACACAGGTCCGGGACCAACGGCCCTCGCGCAGGGCCGCCCGGCGCCGCTCGCGACCCACCGTCATCGACGCCGAGAGGGACCGCCCCATGGCCACCAGCACGAGCACCGCACCCTCCGACACGCTCCCCCGTCCCGCCTACGTCCTCGGCGGCAACCGGATCCCGTTCGCGCGCGCCGGCGGGCGGTACGCGCAGGCGTCCAACCAGGACATGCTGACCGCCGCGCTCGACGGCCTCGTGGCCCGGTTCGGGCTGCAGGGCGAGACCATCGGCGAGGTCGCCGCGGGCGCCGTCCTCAAGCACAGCCGCGACTTCAACCTCACGCGCGAGGCCGTGCTCGGCTCGGCCCTGGCCCCGACGACCCCCGCGTACGACGTGCAGCAGGCCTGCGCGACCGGCCTCGAGACCGTCGTGTCGCTGTCCAACAAGATCCGGCTCGGCCAGCTCGAGTCCGCGGTCGCGGGCGGCGTCGACACGACGTCCGACGCCCCGATCGCCGTGAGCGACCGGCTGCGCCGCGTGCTGCTCGACCTGTCGCACGCGAAGACCCCGCAGCAGCGCCTGAAGGCCCTCGCACGGCTGCGGCCGAAGGACCTCGCACCCGCGACGCCGCGCACGTCCGAACCCCGCACGCACCTGTCGATGGGCGAGCACCAGGCGCTCACGACGGCGCAGTGGGGCATCACGCGCGAGGCGCAGGACGAGCTCGCGCTGCGCAGCCACCAGCGCCTCGCGGCCGCGTACGACGCGGGCTTCTTCGACGACCTCGTCACGCCGTACCGCGGCCTGACGCGCGACGCGAACCTGCGCGCCGACTCCTCGCTCGAGAAGCTCGCCGCGCTGCGACCCACGTTCGGCCTGGGGCTCGACACGCCCGCGACCATGACGGCCGGCAACTCGACGCCCCTCACCGACGGCGCGTCGACCGTGCTGCTCGGGTCGGCGGACTGGGCGGCGGCGCACGACCTCACGCCGCTCGCGGCGGTCGTCGACGCCGAGGCCGGCGCCGTCGACTTCGTGCACGGCGTCGACGGGCTGCTCATGGCACCCGTGTTCGCCGTACCCCGCCTGCTCGCGCGGCACGGCCTGCGGCTCGAGGACCTCGACTACGTGGAGATCCACGAGGCGTTCGCGGCGACCGTCCTCACGACGCTCGCCGCCTGGGAGTCCGACGCGTTCGGCCGCGAGCGCCTCGGCCTCGACGGCGCCTTCGGCACGGTCGACCCCGCGCGGCTCAACGTGCACGGCTCGTCGCTCGCGGCCGGGCACCCGTTCGCCGCGACCGGCGGGCGGATCGTCGCGACGATCGCCAAGGAGCTGCACGCACGCCGCGCCGAGCGGGTCGCGGCCGGCGACGAGTCCCCCGTGCGCGCGCTCGTGTCGATCTGCGCCGCCGGCGGCCTGGGCCTGACCGCGCTGCTCGAGGCCGCCTGACCCGCACCCGCACCCGCACGGGGGCGACCCGCCCCACCGACGACGCAGGAGTCGTGATGACCGACCGGTACCTCGAGCTCGTCAACAGCGGGCTGACCAAGAAGCTCGCCGCACAGCTGGGCCTGCCCCGCCCCGCGGTGCTGCGCCGCCACCGGCCCGGGCAGCCGCTGCTCGACGGTCCCGCGCTCGTGCTCGGCACGGGCGCCGACGCCGACGCGGTCGCGACCCTGCTGTCGTCGCCCGCGGGCGGTGCGCCCCCGACCGGCGACGCACCCGCGGTCCTCGACGGCTGGGACCTCGAGGTGCACCGGCACGCGACCCCCGACGTGCGGTACGCGGCCGTGGTGCTCGTGCTCACGGGCGTGACGCACCCGGACGACCTGCAGGGGCCCGTGCTGGCCGCCGGGTCGGTGCTCAAGGGCCTGCGGGCGGGCGCGCGGGTCGTCACGGTGTCGCGCCCGGCGGGCCCCGACGACGCCCCCGCGGTCGCGGCCGCCCGGCAGGGCGTCGACGGCCTGCTGCGCTCGCTCGCCAAGGAACTGCGCGGCGGCGCGACGGGCAACGGCGTGGTCGTCGCCGACGGCGTGCCGGTCACGGCCCCGAGCGTCGTGGGTGCGCTGCGGTTCTTCCTGTCGACGCGCTCGGCGTTCGTCGACGGGCAGCTGCTCGAGGTCGACTCCGACGCGGGTGAGCTGCCGACCGACTGGGAGCACCCGCTGGCCGGCAAGGTCGCGGTCGTCACCGGTGCGGCGCGCGGCATCGGTGCCGCGATCGCCGACGTGCTGGCCCGCGACGGCGCGACCGTCGTCGCGGTCGACGTGCCGGCCGCGGGCGAGCAGCTCGCGCAGGTCGCCAACCGCGTGCGCGGCACCGCCCTGCAGCTCGACGTCACGGCCCCCGACGCGGGCGAGCGGATCCTCGCGCACGCCACGGCGCGGCACGGACGGCTCGACGTCGTCGTGCACAACGCGGGCATCACGCGCGACAAGCTGCTCGCCAACATGGGCGAGGACCGGTGGGCGTCGGTGCTGGCGGTCAACGTCGCGTCGCAGCTGCGCATCAACGAGGCGCTGCTGACGTCGGGCGACTTCACCGACGCGCCGCGCATCGTGTCGCTCGCGTCGACGTCGGGCATCGCGGGCAACCGCGGCCAGACCAACTACGCGGCGTCCAAGGGCGGCGTCATCGGCATGGTCCGCGCGACCGCGCCGCTGCTCGTGCCGTTCGGCGGCACCGCGAACGCGGTCGCGCCGGGGTTCGTCGAGACCGAGATGACCGCGCGCATCCCGGCGCTCACGCGGCAGGTCGCGCGGCGCCTGAACTCGCTGCAGCAGGGCGGCCAGCCGGTCGACGTGGCCGAGGCGGTCGCGTTCCTCGCGTCCCCCGCGGCCGGCGGGGTCGTGGGCCGCACGCTGCGGGTCTGCGGGCAGAACCTGGTGGGCCGGTGACGGGCGACGCACCGGCCGGGACGGTCGCGCTGCCGCGCGTGCCCGGGCTCGGCGGGCTGTACGCGCGCGGGCTCGTCGCGTCGGCACGCCGGCGCGGCGGTGGCGGCTGGGCGCTGCCGGAGGTCACGTACGCGGTCGACGACGTGCGCGCCGACGTCGACCACCTCACGGCCTACCAGCACCTGCTGGGCGAGCCGGCGACGGACGCGCTGCCCGCGGGGTTCGTGCACGTGCTCGCGTTCCCGGTGGCGACCGCGGTGATGGTGCGCGACGACTTCCCGCTGCCGCTGCTGGGCATGGTGCACCTGGCGAACCGCGTCGAGCAGCGTCGGCCGCTCGTGCTGGGCGACCGGCTGGGCGTCCGTGCGTGGGCGCGCGACCTGCGGCCGCACCGGTCGGGCACGCAGGTGGACCTCGTCACCGAGGTCGCCGCCGACGGCGACGTCGCGTGGCGCGGCGTCTCGACGTACCTCGCCAAGGGCGTACGGCTGCCGGACGCCCGAGACGGCGGCGGGGGCGACGGCGGGCGCCCCCCGTTCACGCCACCGGTGCGCACGGGCCGCTGGGAGCTGGCCGCCGACACGGGCCGTCGGTACGCGGCGGTCTCGGGCGACCGGAACCCGATCCACCTGTCCCCGCTCACGGCGCGCGCGTTCGGGTTCCCGCGGGCCATCGCGCACGGCATGTTCACGGCGTCGCGCGCGCTGGCCGACGTCGGTGCGGCGCGCGGCGACGCGTTCGCGTGGGACGTCGAGTTCGCGGCGCCGGTGCTGCTGCCCGCGACGCCCGACGTGCGGGTCGCGCGCGACGGCGAGGGCCACGCGTTCGCGGTGTGGCACCCGCGGTCGGGCAAGCCGCACCTGACGGGCACGGTCACGCCGATCACCTCCTGACAGCCGGCGGGGCGTCCCACCTCCGGTGGCCGACGCGCGTGGGAGGGTCGGTCCATGCTCACCGGTGACGCGTACGACCTGGAGCCCGACGCCGACCTCGACGGCCTGGCGTTCCGCGGGCTCGACCTGCGCGGCCGCGACGCCACCGGCGCCCGCTTCCTCGAGTGCGCGGTCGAGGACTGCGACCTCGACGACGTCGACCTGGACCGCGCGCGCGTGCTCGACTCGACGTGGCGAACCGTGCGCGCGGGCACGCTGCGCGCGCCCTCGTCGACGTGGCGCGACACGACGCTCGCCGACGTGCGGATCGGGGCCCTGAGCGCGTTCGGGTCGTCGTGGACGCGCGTGCGCGTGACCGGCGGCAAGGTCGACTACCTCGACCTGCGCGAGTCGACGGTCGACGAGCTGCACCTCGAGGGCGTCACGCTCGGTGACCTCGACCTCAGCCACGCGCGCGTGGGCAGGCTCGTCGTCGTGGACTGCGACGTGCGACGCCTCGACACGTCGCAGTCGCGGCTCACGGCGTGCGACCTGCGCGGCGCCCGGCTGCGGGCGGTCGACGGCGTGGGCGGCCTGGGAGGGGCGAGGGTCAGCACCGACCAGCTGTACGACCTCGCACCGCTGCTGGCGCAGCACGTCGGGCTGGTCGTCGGGGACTGACGGCGCCGGCCCTGCCCGGGAAGCCGGCCGCGGGTCGCGGTCCCCGGGTCGCGGTCGACCGGTCCCGGTCCTCGGATCCGGATCGCCCGGTCCCGGTCCTCGGATCCGGATCGCCCGGTCCCGGTCCGCGGATGCCGGCCCCGCGGTCAGCGCCCGGTCGTCGTCGGGCTCACCAGCCCGCGAGCGCGACCAGGTCCGCCGCGACCTGCGCGGGCGTGCGGCCGTCGGTGGGCACGCGGTGCACGTGCGGCCCCGCGGCCCGCTCGAGCCGAGCCGCCGCGGCGTCGGAGCGCGCCACGTGGGCGTCGTACGACGCGCCCTGCTCGCGGCGCGCGAGGCGCTCGCGCGCGGTCGCGTCGGACGACGTGAGCAGCACCGACGTGACGTGCGGGCGGTCCCCGACGGCGTCCGCGAGCGTCGCGGCCTCGAGCACGCTGACCGTGTTGGTGTAGACGAGGCGGCGGTGCCCGAGCGCGCGGTAGCGCCGCCAGACGTCGGCGAGGTTCGCGGCCGCGACGCCGTGCTCCCACGGCGCGGGGTGCGCGAGGTCGAGCGCGTCGCCCTCGACGAGCGCGTGGCGCACGTCGCGCGCGACGAGCAGGTCGTGCACCGCGTTCGCGGCGGTCGACTTGCCGACTCCCGACCGGCCGCCGATCAGCAGCACCGACGTGCGGCCGTCGACGACGTCGCGCCCCGCGAGCCGGTCCACGAGCCGTGCGCGGACGTCGGGCCACTCGTCGGCGAGCACCGAGAAGTACAGCGAGTCCTGGCGCGTGCCGTCGGCCGCGACGCGGTGCCCCCGCAACCGGCCCTCGGGCCGCGCCCCGAGCTTGGTCACCGCGGCGATCGACCGGGTGTTGCGCGCCTCGACCCGGTACGCGCAGCGCGCGACGCCCCAGGTCTCGAACGCGTGCGTCATGAGCAGCAGCTTGCACGCGGGGTTCACGTGCGTGCCCCACACGCGCGGGGCGTAGAACGTGTGTCCGACCTCGAGCCGCCCCATGCGCAGGTCGACGTCGTAGAAGGACGTCGACCCGACGACCTCGCCGTCGACGAGCACCGCGAAGGCGAGCCGCGCGGGCGTCGAGAGCGCGGTCTCGACGACGTCGAGCAGGTCGTCGGCGCCCCGCGGCGTGGGCGTCGTCATGCCGCGCCAGACGCGCTCGTCGACGAACGCCGCGAGCGCGGGGGCGTGCTCGCGCGCGAGCGGGACGAGGCGGACGCCGTGGCCCTCGAGGGTCAGATCGTGCTGCACGCGCCCATCCTCGCGGGCGTCCCGGCCCGGTGGGGCGTCATTTCTCCGCGGAGCCCGACAGACGCGACTGGATCGACCTCTCACCGTTCGGGACGGGGTGGATCGACTTCTCACCACCCGAGGGTGGGCTGGATCGACGTGTCACCACCCCAGGGTGGGATGGATCGACCTCTCACCCACCCCAGGGTGGGATGGATCGACCTCTCACCACCTCAAGGGGGGCTGGATCGACGTGTCGCGGGGTGGGGCGGGTCAGTCGTCGAGCGCGGGGCCGCAGGCGGCGGCGGCGGTCGCAGCGAGGTGGTCGAGGCCGCGGACCTCGACCAGCGGGCGCGTGTCGTCGGCGACGGTCCAGCAGCCGTCGACGACCTCGTACGACGCGGCCGGGCCGCGCGTCAGCAGCGTCGTGAGCGCCGCGACGAGCCGGTCGACGTGCTCGACGGTCGTGCCGACGCCGACCGATGCGCGCACCGCGCCGTGCGACGCGCCGAGGCGCGCGAGCAGCGGGTGCGCGCAGAACCGGCCGTCGCGCACGCCGATGCCGTGCTCGGCGGACAGGTACGCGGCGACGAGCCCCGGGTTGAGGTCCGCGACCGTGAACGTCACGACGCCGACGGGGTCGACCGCGTCGGTCCAGATGCGCGCGACGCGCACGCCGTCGATCGCCTCGAGGCCGGCCACGAGCCGCTCGCGCAGCGCCTGCTCGTGCGCCTCGAGGGCACCGGCGGGCAGCGCCGCGAGGGTGTCGCAGGCCTGCGCGAGCGCGATCGCGCCGAGCACGTTGGGCGAGCCGGCCTCGTGGCGCGCGGGGGCGGGCTGCCAGACCGTGCGGTCGGTGCGGACGTCGCGCACGGCACCGCCGCCGGCCAGGTAGGGCGTGCCGGTGTCGAGCCAGTCACGGCGCCCCACGAGCGCACCGGCGCCGAACGGCGCGTACGTCTTGTGGCCCGAGAACGCGACGTAGTCGACGTCCGAGGCCGCGAGCGAGAACCCGCGGTGCGGCACGAGCTGGGCGCCGTCCACGGCGACGCGCGTGCCGGCCGCGTGCGCGAGCGCGACGACGCGGTCCAGCGGCAGCGACTCGCCCGTCACGTTGGACGCGCCGGTGAGCGTGAGCAGGGCGTACGGGCGGCGTGCGAGCTCGTCGCGCAGCGCGTCGAGCGTCGCGGCGACCGTCTCGGCGATCGGGAGCACCGTCGCGACCCGGCCCGTGCCGGCGCGCGCGCCCGTGCTGCGCTGCACCCACGGCAGCAGGTTCGCGTGGTGCTCGACGTCGAGCACGAGCACGGCCCCGCCCTCGGGCACGACGCCCGCGAGCAGGTTGAGCGCGTCGGTCGTGTTGCGCGTGACGATCGCGACGTCGTCCTCGCGCGCGCCGACGAACCGGGCGATCGACTGCCGCGACGCCTCGTACAGCGCGGTCGACACCTGCGACAGGTACCCGGCGCCGCGGTGCACCGACGCGTAGAGGGGCAGCACCTCGGCGACGCGTGCGGCGACGGACGCGAGCGCGGGCGCGCTCGCCGCGCAGTCGAGGTTGGCGTAGGTGCGGCTCGTGCCGTCGACCAGCGGGACGGTCGTCGTGGCACCCGTGACCGGCAGCAGCGGGCCGTGGTCGAGCACGGCGGGGCCGGTGGGCACGGCGGCGCCGGACGCCTCGTCGGCACACGCGAACAGCTCGGTGACGGTGGTCATGATGGTCCTCCGGTACGGGTCCCTCGGGACCGGCCGGTCCCGCGCTTGCCGGCGCCGGACGGCGCGCGACCAGGTCGTCACCCGGGGCACCCCACCGCGGTTGGAGGGTTGCCGGCCAGCGAGCCGGGGCTTCGCGCTGACACTCTTGACCTGGGTCGAGGATCGGGGCGGGGTCCAGCGTGTGTCAACGCCGACGCGCCTCAGTTCTCGGCATGCGAGACGCCGCGTCTCGCCGGCAGGGACGTCGGGACGGCGGGCATGCCCTCAGGGCAGGTCGCGCACCATGACGACGCTCCGGTACGCCTTGCCCGGCCACTGGACCACGTCGCCCTCGGCGAACCCCCAGCGCGCGTACATCCGCCGCAGGCCCCGCGCCGGGACGGCCGTGTCGAGCCCGACCGACCGCGCACCGCCGTCGACCGCCCACGACCGCAGCGCACCCCACAGCGCCGACGCCAGGCCGCGCCCGCGCAGGTCCGGGCGGACCGCGAGCTGGTTGAGCCACACCCGGCC
>JAEYNO010000412.1 GCA_023412515.1 Actinomycetes bacterium | reverse complement strand
CCCTCGACGGCGTCCCGTGCGTCGTGGTGCCCGACGTCGAGCGCGCGCTGGGCGACCTGGCGCGCGACGTGCTCGCGCGGCTGCGCGAGGCCGCCGCGGCGCCCGGCGGCAGCGGTCTGCGCGTGCTGGGCGTCACCGGGTCGGTCGGCAAGACCACCACCAAGGACCTGCTCGCGCAGCTGTGCGGCGCGGCCGGGCCCACGGTCGCCCCCGTGCGCTCGTTCAACAACGAGATCGGGCTGCCGCTCACGGTGCTGCGCGCCGACGAGGCCACGCGGTTCCTCGTGCTGGAGATGGGCGCGAGCGGGCCCGGCCACCTCACGTACCTCACCGACGTCGCACCGCCCGACGTCGCCGCGGTCCTCCTGGTGGGCCACGCCCACCTGGGCGGCTTCGGCGGCACGGTCGAGGACGTCGCGCGCGCCAAGGCCGAGATCGTCGCGGGGCTCGTGCCCGACGGCACGGCCGTGCTCAACGCCGACGACCACCGCGTGCGCGCGATGGCCGCGCAGGCGCCCGGCCCGGTCGTGCTGTTCGGCGTCGCGCCCGACGCGCAGGTGCGCGCGGCGGACGTGCGCCTCGACGGGCTGGGGCGCGCGTCGTTCACGCTCGTGCACGCCGTCGACGGCGCGTCGCACGAGCGCCGCGTCGAGCTGCGGCTCGTGGGGGAGCACCACGTGCACAACGCGCTCGCGGCCGCCGCGTGCGCGCTCGCGGTCGGTCTCGACCTGGACGACGTCGTCGCGGGCCTGTCCGCGGCGGACGCGCTGTCGCCGCACCGCATGCACGTCGTGGACCGCGCGGACGGCGTGACCGTGGTCGACGACTCGTACAACGCCAACCCGGACTCGATGCGCGCCGCGCTCAAGGCGCTCGCGGTGATCGCCGGGCGCGAGCGCCGCTCGGTCGCGGTGCTCGGCGAGATGCTCGAGCTGGGCGACGAGCACCGCACGGCGCACGACGCGATCGGGCGGCTCGTGGTGCGGCTCAACATCGGCCTGACGGTCGTCGTGGGGGAGGGCGCGCGCGCGATCCGCGACGGTGCCAACCACGAGGGGTCGTGGGGCGACGAGGTCGTGCTGGCCGACGACGTCGACGCCGCGGCCGCGTTCCTCGCCGACGAGCTGCGCGCGGGTGACGTGGTGCTCGTGAAGTCGTCCTACGGGGCCGGCCTGTGGCGGCTCGGCGACCTGCTGACGGGGGCCGACGCATGAGGGCCGTCCTGATCTCGGGCGGCATCTCGATGCTGCTGGCGCTGCTCGGCACGCCCCTGTTCATCCGGTTCCTCGTCCGGCGCCAGTACGGCCAGTTCATCCGGCAGGACGGCCCGACCGCGCACTTCACCAAGCGCGGCACGCCCACCATGGGGGGCGTCGTCATCATCGGCGCGACGCTCGTCGGCTGGGCGCTCGGCCTGCTGCTGACGGGGACCCGTCCGAGCGCGTCGGCGCTGCTCGCGCTGTTCCTCATGACCGGGCTGGGCGTCGTCGGTTTCCTCGACGACTTCATCAAGATCTCCCGGCAACGGTCCCTCGGGCTGTCCCCGCTGTGGAAGATCGTGGGCCAGGGCGTCGTGGGCGTCGTGTTCTCGGTGCTCGCGCTGCAGTTCCCCAACGGCCAGTTCCGCACGCCCGCGTCCACGCGCATCTCGTTCATCCGCGACACCAACCTCGACCTCGCGTTCGCGGGCGTGACGGTCGGCCTCGTGCTGTTCGTGATCTGGGCGAACTTCCTCATCACCGCCTGGTCCAACGCGGTGAACCTCACCGACGGCCTCGACGGGCTCGCGACCGGCGTGTCCCTCATCGTGTTCGGTGCGTACGTGCTGGTGGGCGTCTGGCAGTTCAACCAGAGCTGCCAGGCGATCCTGTCCGCCGGGCCACGGTGCTACGAGACCCGCGACCCGCTCGACCTCGCGGTGGTCGCCGCGGCCATCACGGGTGCGCTGTTCGGCTTCCTGTGGTGGAACGCCAGCCCCGCGAAGATCTTCATGGGCGACACCGGCTCGCTCGCGCTCGGCGGCGCGCTCGCGGCGCTCACGATCCTCACGCGCACCGAGATCCTCGGCGCGATCATCGGCGGCCTCTTCGTGCTCATCGTCCTGTCGGACGTCATCCAGATCGGGTTCTTCAAGATGACCGGCAAGCGGGTGTTCAAGATGGCACCGCTGCACCACCACTTCGAGCTGTCGGGGTGGGGCGAGGTGACGATCGTCATCCGGTTCTGGATCATCGCCGGGCTGTTCGTGGCGCTCGGCGTCGGGATCTTCTACGCGGAGTGGGTGGCGCAGTAGGTGGACGCACGTTTCGACGGCCGCACGGTGCTCGTCGCGGGCCTGGGGGTCTCGGGCCGCGCCGCGGCCCAGGTGCTGGCCGACCGCGGCGCGCGGGTCGTGACGTACGACGACCGCGCGGCCGAGGCGGACGCGCACGACCCCGCTGCGCTCGTGGCTGACGGGCTCGCGGGCGCCGACCTCGTGGTCGCGTCGCCGGGCCTGCCGCCGCACCACGCGCTGCTCGTCGCGGCACGCGATCGTGGCGTCCCCGTGTGGAGCGAGGTCGAGCTCGCGTGGCACGTCCGTGTGCCGCGCGACGGCGGCGACGGCCCCGCGCCGTGGCTGGCCGTGACGGGGACCAACGGCAAGACGACGACCGTCGGGATGCTCGAGTCGATCCTGCGCGCCGCCGGTCGCCGCACGCTCGCCGTGGGCAACGTCGGCACGCCGGTCGTGCTCGCGGCCGTCGACCCCGCGCTCGACGTGCTCGCGGTCGAGCTGTCGAGCTTCCAGCTGCACCACACGTCCTCGATGTCGGCGCAGGCGGCGGCCGTGCTCAACGTCGCGCCCGACCACCTCGACTGGCACGGGTCGCTCGAGGCGTACGCCGCCGACAAGGGCCGGATCTACGAGCACGCGCAGGTCGCGTGCGTCTACGACGCCAACCAGCCCGTGACCGAGCAGCTCGTGCGCGACGCGGACGTCGTCGACGGCTGCGTCGCCGTCGGGTTCACGCTCGGCACGCCCGCCGTCGGGCAGGTGGGGCTGGTCGACGACGTGCTCGTCGACCGCGGCTTCGCGCGGCTGCGGCACACGCACGCGGCCGAGCTCGGCACGCTCGCGGACCTCGCGCAGCTCGCCGGGCCTGGCGGCGTCGTGCCGCCGCACGTCGTGCGCAACGCGCTCGCGGCGGCCG
>JAEYNO010000339.1 GCA_023412515.1 Actinomycetes bacterium | reverse complement strand
GGCGATGGGCGCGGTCATGGCCGATCTTGGCATCGACAGTGGCACGACGCCGGTGGTTGATCTCGCCCGCAAAGGCACGCACGCCGTCATCGGCGATCGCGCCTTCGGCGATGACCCGGAGCTGGTCATCACGCTCGCTCGCGAAGTGATCGATGGCATGCTCGCGGTCGGCACGCTGCCGATCGTCAAGCACATCCCGGGCTATGGGCGGGTGACGGTCGACCCGCACTTCGACTGCCCGGTGGTCGATGCCGCGCTGGATGATTTGCGGGCAACGGATTTCCGGCCATTCGCGGCGCTGCAGGATGCGCCCTGGGCCATGGTCGCACATCTGGTTTTCACACGGATCGACCCCGACCGGCCCGCCTCGGTGTCGCCACGGCTCTACGATCTCATCCGCAATGACATCGGCTACGACGGCGTGCTGATCACTGACTGCCTCGCCATGGAGGCGCTCAAGGGCACCCCGGGCGAGCGGGTGGCTGCGGCGCTCGATGCCGGCTGCGACATCGCGCTGCTGACGCAGGGCGGGCTAGCGGCGAGCGAAGCGGCGGTGACGGCGGCCCAGCCGCTGACCGCGGCAACGCTCGAACGAATCAAGCGCAGCGAGCGCAAACGCGGTAGCCTTCGTGTCGACGCCCTGGCGCTCCACGCCCAGGTCGAAGAGATTTTCAGGGAGAACGGGCTCGCCTGAGGCGACAGCCGGTTTCGAAAAGAGGAGACGCATAGTGTTCAAGAGCAGATTGATGGCCGGCGCCGCACTGGCGCTGGCGATGACTGTGCCCGCTGCTGCCCAGACGGTGCTGACCGTCAGTTCCGAGCAGACGACCACCTTCGTGCGCAACTTCAACCCGTTCAACCAAACCTCGGCGCGCGCGACCACGAAGGACTTCATCTACGAGCCGCTGGCGATCTTCAACCGCCTCGCCGGCGCGAAGTGGGAATACCGGCTCGCCGAGAGCCACGAACTGGCCGACGACCTCAAGTCGATCAGCTTTACCCTGCGCGATGGTCTCAAGTGGTCGGACGGCGAGCCGCTGACGGTCGACGACGTCGTCTTTACCTACGACTATCTCAAGAAGTTCCCGGCGCTCGATTTCAACTCCGTCTCGGCGCTGATGGAGTCGGTGGAAAAGGTCGACGAGCGCACCGTGCGCTTCAACCTCAAGCAGCCGAACTCGCTGGTCGCCACTACCATCGTTGCCATGCCCATCGTGCCCGAGCACATCTGGAAGGACATCGCCGATCCGGTGACCTTCGCCAACGAGAACCCGGTGGGGTCGGGGCCGCTGACCGAGATCACGCGCTTCACGCCGCAGGTCTACGAGCAGTGCCGGAACCCGAACTACTGGGATGCGGCGAGCCTGCATGTCGACTGCATCCGCCTGCCGCAGCTTGCCGACAACCCGCAGGTGCTGGCGGCGCTGGCCGACGGCACGCTCGACTGGGCCACGAGCTTCGTGCCGGACATCGACAACACCTTCGTCGCCAAAGACCCGGAACACCACAAGTACTGGTTCCTGCCCTCGAGCATCGTGGCCTACACGCTCAACCTCGAGAACCCGGACGAGAATGCGAAGAAGGCGTTCAACGACGTCAACTTCCGCCGGGCCTTCAGCATGCTCATCGACCGGGAGTCGATCCGCGACATCGCCGGTTACGGCTACCCGGTGATCAACGAAGACCCGTCCATGCTGGGCCAGTTCTATGCCGCCTTCGCCAATCCGGAGGTCGCAGAGAAGTTCGGCAAGTACGGCAAGTTCGACCTCGAGGGGGCCAAGGCGCTGCTCGACGAAGCCGGCTACAAGGACGCGAACGGCGACGGCTTCCGCGACAATCCGGATGGCACGCCGATCGCCCTCGACATCGAGATTCCGAACGGCTGGACCGACTGGATCGACGCCGTGCAGATTTCGCTCGAGTCGCTGCAGGCGGCCGGGCTCAATGCCAAGATGTCGACCCCGGAAGAGTCCGTCTGGGCGTCCGACCTGATCGACGCCAAATACTCGGTGTCGCTCAACGCCATCGCCTCGGCGGCCAACCCTTACTTCCCCTACATCCGCTCGTTCAACCCGGCCGATTTCGGCAAGAGCCGCACCTCGGCCCAGCGCTGGACCGATCCGGAAGTGGTTGAGATGCTGAACAAGTACACGCAGGTGAAGGACCCGGCCGAGCAGAAAGCCATCATGGACGCCGTTCAGCTCAAGGTGGCCGAGGCCATGCCGGTGATCCCGGTCTACAACAGCCCGTCCTTCTACGAGTACAACACCAAGCGCTTCACCGGCTGGGCCAGTGCCGACAACCCGATCACCTCGCCGGTGGTGTCGAACGCCAATCCTGGCCGCCTGATCCAGCTGCTCGCGCTGCGGCCGGTCGCCCAGTAACCCGACGCACCCGGGGGCGCGGTCTGCCGCGCTCCCGCCAACCACGCGGAAACACACGCATCAATGGCCTTTCTGCTGCGCCGACTGGCGTTCTACCTGGCGGCCTTCCTTGCGGCGGCGACGATCAACTTCTTCCTGCCGCGGGTCATGCCCGGCGATCCGATCCAGATCATGTTCGCCGGCGCGGGGTCCGACCTCTCGATGGAAAACCTCAACGCGCTCAAGCTGACCTTCGGCTTCATTGATGCGCCGCTGGGCGAGCAGTATCTGGCTTATCTCAAGAGCGTGTTCACTGGCGATCTCGGCCGCTCCATCCGCTTCTTCCCGCTGCCGGTCACGGAGCTTCTCGGCCGCGCGCTGATCTGGACCGTCGGCCTGGTCGGCACCGCAACGATCATCAGCTTCGCGCTCGGCACTTTCCTCGGGGTGATGGCGGCGTGGCGGCGCGGCACGCTGTTCGACACGCTGGTGTCGCTGATCTCGATCTTTTCGAGTTCGGTGCCGGCGGTGGTCGTGTCGCTGATCATGCTTTTCGCCTTCGGCTACACGCTGGGCTGGTTCCCCAACGGCTATGCGGCAAACCCCATGCTCGACCCGGGCTGGGACTGGGCCTACATTTCCAGCGTCCTCTACCACGGCACCCTGCCGATGCTGACCATGGTGCTGGTGCTGACCGGCGGCTTCGCCGTGACCATGCGCAACAACATGATCAACCTGCTCGGCGAGGACTATATCGTCATGGGCCGCGCCAAGGGCCTGGCGGACCAGCGCGTCATGCTCTGGTACGCGGCGCGCAATGCGCTGCTGCCGACCGTCTCGGCGCTGGCTATTTCGCTCGGCTCGGTGCTGGGCGGCTCCCTGATCATCGAGGTGGTGTTCAATTATCCGGGCATGGGCAACACCCTCTACCAGGCGATCCTGGCGCGCGACTATCCGGTGATCCAGGGGGAGCTGCTGATCCTTACGGGGGCGATGCTCACCGCCAATTTCATCGTCGATCTGAGCTATGTGCTGCTCGACCCGCGGCTCAAGAGGGCCTGACGCATGGACCTCTTCTCGCAACTGCTCCGCAACCGCAAAGCGCTGATCGGCGTGACGATCCTCGTCATCGTCGTGCTGCTCGCGATCTTCGCGCCGCTGCTCACCGAGTACCTGCCGACCCAGCGCGTCGGCCGGCCGCATCAGCCGCCGTCGTCCGACCACCTGCTGGGGACGACGCGGTTGGGCTATGACGTCTTCACCCGAATGATGTATGGCGCGCGTGTGTCGCTCGCCGTCGGCTTCGGCGCCGGCCTGCTGATCACCGTCATTGGCACGGTGCTGGGCATCATCGCCGGCTACAAGGGCGGCGTGGTCGACGAGTTGATCAGCTTTTTCACCAACATGATCCTCGTCATCCCCAACCTGCCGCTGCTGCTGGTGCTCGCCGCCTTCATCGGCCAGGCGAGCCCGCTGGTGATCGCGCTGATCCTTGGCTTCACCTCCTGGGCCTGGGGCGTGCGGGTGACGCGGTCGGAAACGCTCTCGATCCGCCAGCGCGACTTCGTCAAATCCGCGGAGACGCTGGGCGCGCCGGGCTGGCGCATCA
>JAEYNO010000322.1 GCA_023412515.1 Actinomycetes bacterium | reverse complement strand
GGGCGGCCGGGCGCGACGCGGGCGCAGGCTCGGCGGCGGCCGGAGCAGCAGCGGGCGCCGCCTCGACGGGCGCCTGCTCGGCGGCGGGCGCCTGGTCGACCGTGGGCGCCTCCTCGACGGCCGAGGTGTCCTCGACCTCGACCGTGTCCTCGACGGTCTTGAACGCGTCGTCCACGGTCTCGTCGGACGCCTCGCGGCGCGGGCGCTCGTCGCGCGACTGCGCGGCGCGGCGCTCCTTCTGCTGGTCGGCCTTCTTCTTCGTCGGGCCGAGCACCATGATCATGTTGCGCCCGTCCTGCTTGGGCATGCTCTCGATGAAGCCGAGCTCGGCCACGTCGGCGGCGAGCCGCTGGAGCAGGCGCACGCCCATCTCCGGGCGCGACTGCTCGCGACCGCGGAACATGATCATGACCTTGACCTTGTCGCCAGCCGCGAGGAAGCGCTCGACGTGACCCTTCTTGGTCCCGTAGTCGTGCGGGTCGATCTTCAGACGGAAACGGATCTCCTTGAGGATCGTGTTCGTCTGGTTCCGACGCGCCTCACGGGCCTTCATGTCGGCCTCGTACTTGAACTTCCCGTAGTCCATGATCTTGCACACGGGCGGACGGGCGGTCGGCGCGACCTCGACCAGGTCGAGGTCCGCGTCCTGGGCAAGGCGCAGCGCGTCCTCCAGGCGCACGATGCCGACCTGCTCCCCCTGGGGGCCGACGAGTCGGACCTCGGAGACGCGGATCCGATCGTTGATGCGGGGCTCGCTGATGTGGTGCTCCTCGGGTGAGTCGTGATGGACCCCAGGAACGAGGAAGGCCCCCGTCCTGGGCACAGGAGGAGGCCATGTCCGGTCGCGGCGGCCTCCCTCGCGGGCGACCACCGTGCGGCCGGCGGGCGAGCCCGACGACCGGCGACTGGGACCCGGTCCCTGTCGCCGGACGAGCCGGACGGGCGGGACCCAGGTGGGACGTGACTCCACTTGTGCATCCGTGCCGCCGCGGGTCCCCGACACCGGCACGGAGGTCCTGGGCCGTCCGGCCGGGGCCGGTCGACGAGGTGCCGTGCGGGGACGAGGGCGCGCGGTAGCGCGGAACAGTCCCGACAACCATACCAGAGCCCCGACAGCACACGTCCGGACCCGTGGCAGCCCACCGCGAGACGGGAGACCTGGACGCTCGTCAGACTTGAACGATTCCAGAAAACGTGATCGGGTGGGGCCCGTGACCGACACCGACCTGCTGCGGCAGCACGGGCTGCGGGTGACCGCTCCCCGGCTCGCCGTGCTCGACGCGCTCGAGGCGCACGCGCACCTCGACGCCGACGAGGTGCTGCAGCGCGTCCGCACGACCCTGCCGACCGTGTCGGTGCAGGCCGTCTACGACGTGCTGCACGCCCTCGCCGGCGCCGGGATGCTCCGGCGCATCGAGCCCGCGGGTCACCCCGCGCGCTACGAGCGCCGCACGGGCGACAACCACCACCACGTCGTGTGCCGCACGTGCGGCACCGTCGACGACGTCGACTGCGTCGTCGGGCACGCGCCGTGCCTGGCCCCGAGCTCGACGTCGGGCTTCACGGTCGACACGGCCGAGGTCACGTTCTGGGGCCTGTGCCCCGCCTGCCGGTCCGCCGGCTGACCCACCCGGTGCCGTCCCTGCCGGCACCCGCGGGCGTCCGCGCCCGTCCCGACGAAGGAGGAGCCCCCGTGCCCCACGTCCCGCCCACCACCACGAACTCCGGCGCGCCCGTCGCGTCCGACGCGCACTCGCTCGCCGTCGGCGCCGACGGCCCGATCGTCCTGCACGACCACTACCTGGTCGAGAAGCTCGCGCAGTTCAACCGCGAGCGCGTGCCCGAGCGGGTCGTCCACGCCAAGGGCGGCGGCGCGTTCGGCACGTTCACGGTGACGCACGACGTGTCGGCGTACACGCGCGCGGCCCTGTTCCAGCCGGGTGCCACGACCGAGATGCTTGCGCGCTTCTCGTCGGTGGCCGGCGAGCACGGCTCCCCCGACACGTGGCGCGACCCGCGCGGCTTCGCGCTGAAGTTCTACACGTCCGAGGGCAACTACGACCTCGTCGGCAACAACACGCCCGTGTTCTTCCTGCGCGACGGCATCAAGTTCCCCGACTTCATCCGGTCGCAGAAGCGCCTGCCGGGCTCGAACCTGCGCGACAACGACATGCAGTGGGACTTCTGGTCGCTGTCCCCCGAGTCGGCGCACCAGGTCACGTGGCTCATGGGTGACCGGGGTCTGCCGCGGTCGTGGCGCACCATGGACGGCTTCGGCTCGCACACCTACCAGTGGGTCAACGCGGCCGGCGAGCGGTTCTGGGTCAAGTACCACTTCCAGACCCAGCAGGGCATCGACAACCTCACGGCCGACGAGGCCGCGCAGCTCGCGGGGTCCGACGCCGACCACCACATCCGCGACCTGTTCGAGCACGTCGCCGACGGCGACTTCCCGCGCTGGACGCTGCGCGTGCAGGTCATGCCGTACGAGGACGCGAAGACGTACCGCTTCAACCCGTTCGACCTGACCAAGGTGTGGCCGCACGCCGACTACCCGCTCATCGACGTCGGCGTCATGGAGCTCAACCGGAACCCCGAGAACTACTTCGCGCAGATCGAGCAGGCGACGTTCGCGCCCAGCAACTTCGTGCCCGGCATCGGCCCGAGCCCCGACAAGATGCTGCTCGCGCGGATCTTCTCCTACGCCGACGCGCACCGGTACCGGGTCGGCACCAACCACGCGCAGCTGCCGGTGAACGCCCCCCACGCCGAGGTGCACTCGTACTCCAAGGACGGCGCGGCGCGCTACGCGTTCCCGCCCGCCGACCGACCGGTCTACGCGCCGAACTCGCTCGGCGGGCCCGCCGCCGACCCGGCCCGCGCGGCCGAGACCGGTGGCTGGGAGTCGGACGGCGAGATGGTCAGGGCCGCGGCGACCCTGCACCCGCAGGACGACGACTGGGGCCAGGCCGGCACGCTCTACCGCGAGGTGTTCGACGACGCGGCGCGCGAGCGGTTCCTCGAGACCATCACGGGCCACGTCGGCGCCGTGCGCAGCGACGAGATCCGCGCGCGCGCCGTGCAGTACTGGACGAACGTCGACGCCGGGCTCGGCGCGGCGCTGCGGGCCGCGCTCGTCGCGGCCGGTGCGCCGGTCGAGGCGGGCGAGCCCGCGACGGCCAGCACGCCGGTCGCCTGACGCCCCGCGTCCCGACGCAGCCCGACGACGGCCCGCACCCCACCGGGTGCGGGCCGTCGTGCGTCCACCGCACCTGCCCGCCGGGTGCGGGCGGGCACCGCACCGGTGAGAGGATCGGGTCATGAGCGACTCGCCCGCCCACGACGCGCCGGACCCGACCGCCGAGGCGGTGCGCGACATCGCCGACGTCGCCGCCGTGGAGGTCATCACGACCGCCGCCGTGCACCTCATGAGCGCGGCCGCGGTCAAGTGCGGGCTCGCGGAGGACGACGCGGACGGCGCCGGTGAGCGGCACCGCGACCTCGACGAGGCGCGCAAGCTCATCACCGCGCTCGCGGCGCTCGTCACGGCGTCGGCGCCCGACATCGGCAACCAGCACGCGCGCTCGCTGCGCGACGGCCTGCGCTCGCTGCAGCTCGCGTTCCGCGAGGCGTCGCCGTTCCCGGACGCGCCCGGCGAGGGGCCCGGCGAGGCGTTCACCGGCCCGGTCTCCTGACCGATCTGCGAACGCCCTCCTGAGCGCGCGCGGGAATCCGCGCGACGGGACTCGGGCCGCGGGCGTACCCTCGACGAGGCGCGCACCCCGTGCGCGCGTCGACCGACCGGAGGAGCGAGCGTGCGGTGCGTGACCGCGGGGAGCGAGGTGGCCGTGCAGGCCTGCTCGGGCGTCCCCCGTCGCCGCACCGCCGTCTCCTGAGCGACCGGGGCACCGTCCCGCACGCTCGCGCGCCGTCCTCGCGCACCCTCGACGGGTGCCGACGACGCGCCGACCGCAGTCGCGGTCCCCGTGACGGCCGGTGGCGGCCCCGCCCGCCCTGCCGTCGTCCCCCGGCCCCGCCGCGCACGCT
>JAEYNO010000310.1 GCA_023412515.1 Actinomycetes bacterium | reverse complement strand
GCGCGGGCAGGTCGCGCCCGCGTCGACGTCGCTGCACCGGGCGCACCCGACCCCTCGACGGGCCGCGTCCTGGTGCACGAGCACGCACGCCGTCCGGAGCCGAACGAGGACAGCACCGCGCTGCTGCTCGTCGACGCCCACCGCGACACGATCCGGTACTGCCCCGGGCGCGGGCGTTGGCTCGTGTGGACGGGCCACCGGTGGGCCGACGACGACCAGGAGCACGTGCGCGAGCTCGCGCGGGGCGTGGCCCGGCGGCTGCCGGACGGCGAGGAGTGGCGCGCGTACGGCAGGCGTGCCCGGTCGAGCGCCGGAGTGTCCGGCGTCGTGCGGCTCGCCCGGTCGGACGCGCGCGTCGTCGCCCCCGTGGAGCGGCTCGACGCGCGCCCGTACGAGCTGAACACGCCGGCCGGGGTCGTCGACCTGCGCAGCGGCCGGATCACCGCGCCCGACCCCGAGGCGCTGCACACGCGCTCGACGGCCGTCGCGCCCGACCCCGGCGCGCACCACCCGGCGTGGTCGCAGTTCCTCGCGGACACCTTCGGTGGCGACGAGGACCTCGCCCGGTTCGTGCAGCGGCTCGTCGGGCTCTCGCTCGTGGGCGTCGTGCTCGAGCAGGTGCTGCCGTTCGCGCACGGCGCGGGCGCCAACGGCAAGACGACGCTCATGTCGGTGGTGCAGCGGGTCGTCGGCATGGGCGAGACCGGCTACGCGATGTCGGCGCCGGCCTCGATGCTCGTGGCGACGCGGAGCGAGGGGCACCCCACGGAGCTCGCGCGACTGTCGGGGGCACGCCTGGTCGTGACGTCCGAGCTCGAGGACGGGCAGCGGTTCGCCGAGGCGAAGATCAAGCTGCTCACCGGCAAGGACACGATCACCGGCCGCTTCATGCGCCAGGACTGGTTCGACTTCACGCCGACGCACACGCTGTGGCTGCTCGCGAACCACCGCCCCGACGTCCGGGCGGGCGGCGTCGCGTTCTGGCGTCGGCTGCGCCTCGTGCCGTTCGAGCACACGGTCCCGCCGGAGCTGCGCGTGCCCGACCTGGAGGACCGGCTCGTCGAGGAGGAGGGGCCCGCGATCCTCTCGTGGGCGGTCCGCGGGGCCGTGGACTACTTCACCGGCGGGATGCGTGAGCCGGCGCGCGTCGTCGACGCGACCCGGGCGTACGAGCGCGACCAGGACTCCCTCGCGCGGTTCGTCGAGGAGTGCTGCCGGACCGGCTCGCCCGGAGCGCAGCACCTCCGGGTCCGCTCCGGCGTGCTGCGGCGGGCGTACGAGCGGTGGTGCCTCGTCGAGGGCGAGGAGCCGGTCTCCGTGAAGGCGATGACGACGGCTCTGCGCATCCGCCACGGGGTCGTCCCCGAGCGCTCGTCGTCGACGCGGTTCCTCGCCGGGATCCGGCTCGTCGACGACGAGGCCGGCGTGCCGTCGCGCGACAGCGACCCGTCATCGACCCGCCCCGAAGGCTGGCGTCCGGACGTGGACCTGGCCCGTGGGTGACGCCGAACGACACCCGGATGACGCGTGGGTGACGGGTCGACGGCGGGTCCCACCGCAGGCCATGACGCGTGCGACGCGTCCGCGCGCGCTCCGGGGTCGTCCGCCCACCGCGTACGCGGCACGGGGCGACGGCACCCGTCACGTCCCGTCACCACGACGACAGCAGCTCCACCAGCTCACAACTTCTGATGGTTGTGAGGTCCCGGACAACCCTCTGCGGTTGTCTCCGCACAGCCGCACCACCGCACATCCTGCACACCCCCGGAGGACGACGTGACGACCCGCGCCGACAGGCCCGACCTACCCGCCCCGCTCGACGTGCGCGACACCGTGCTCGAGCTCGCCGACCTCGTCGAGGCCGTGGCCACCGCCGCCGGGACGAGCGCGCCCGGACCCCGCGTCAGGACCGTGCCGGGCTCGCGCGTCCCGCCGGGGGCCCAGGCCGCGCTCGACGCGGACGAGACCGACCGCGCGCTGGCCGCGGTCGACGGGTGGACGGAGTTCCACGTGCACGTCCTGCTCGACGAGGACGACGAGGTGAGCACCGTCCCCGACGGGCTGCCGTCGCGGCTGCGGGTGCTCGCCGCGCACGTCGGACACTTCCTCGACCACCCCGACGTGCTCCTCGCCGCCCCCTTCGGCCCGTGCGGCGAGCTCGACGACCACCTGCGGGCGCTGCGCCGCCTCGCGCGGCGGCGCACCCGCGCGGTGCGCACCGGCGCCGCCTGCCAGGACCCCACCTGCACCGGGCAGTACGTCGCCCCGCTGGGCGGGCCGGCCGCCGACCGCCACGACGACGCCCTGGAGTGCGACCGCTGCCGCGACCGCGTGCCCTACTCCGTCTGGTCGTCCTGGCCGCGCGCGCACGTCGAGTACGTGACCGTCGAGCACGCCGCACGGATCACCGGCACCACGGTCGCCGCGGTCAAGATGCGCGCGGCGCGGCGGGGGTGGCGGCGGACCGGCACCGGACGGGACACGCGCTACCGCCTCGACGACGTGCGCGACGGCGAGCGACGTGACACCAGGCCCGGGACGCGGTAGTGTGTTACCCGACGGAAGACAGTCATGCCCTCCGTCGGGCCAGGTCTCACCCTCAGCGGCGACCTGGCCTTCGTCGTCTCCGGGGCGTCCCACCGACGTGGTCGCCCCGTCGACGTCCCCGACGACGACGGCTCGCAGCGCCCCACGGCGTCACCGGGCCCCACCCGGCACCACGGTCACGTCCTGCGCGGCACCCCTGGGGCCACACCGGCCACCGACGCCGGCACGACGTCCCGCCCGAACGCTCGTCGCGGGTCAGCACCACGCAGCACCACCACATCCCACGAGGCGGCGCACCTCCGATGGGAGAACTCCGTGACGGACAGCCAGAAGGTCGTCGCCGGCACACCCCGGCCGAACGGCGCCATCTTCCGTGCCCCCGTGGGCACGACCCTGCCGACCTCCGAGACGTCGACCCTCGACACCGCGTTCGCGGGTCAGGGCTACGCCGCCCAGGACGGCCTCGAGCGGGCCATCACCAAGGCCTACGAGACGATCCGCGCCTGGGGCGGCGACGAGGTCAAGCGCACCCGCACCGAGATCGGCGTGACCCTGAAGTTCACGCTGATCGAGGCCGCGAACGGTGACGTCGCGACCACCATCTGGGGCGACGCCGCAGTGACGATCACCCCGGCGACGGCGTCGGCCGGCACCCGGATCGCCGTCGCCTACGACGGCGGAGAGCTGCCCGAGTCGTCCTGGGTCTTCGACCTCAAGGACGGCGACCACGTGCGGCGCATCGTCGTGCCGCGCGGGCAGGTCACGACCGAGGAGTTCACGCAGACCTTCGCCGACGCGCAGGTCGTGGCCTACCCGGTGACGCTCACGCTCTTCAAGGACGCCGCGGGCCGCTACTTCTACGAGTACGCGGACGACGGCGTCACCGGCGCCTGAGCCACACAGACCCCGCGGGGGCGGAGTTCGCGCGCCGCCTCGCCGCCCCCGCGGCCCCCCTTCCGAACGGCGCGGCACGAGAGGCGGCGGACGCATGGCACCGAGCACGACACCCCAGGACCGACGGACGAAGGCCCGCCCCGGGCCGCGCACCTTCCGGATCACGGTCCGCGGGGTCGACCTGACGATCCCGGTCGAGAAGTTCGACGACTTCGAGCTGCTCTTCGACATCCAGACCCTGCACGAGGACGACGACGCCACGCGGACGCTGCCGCGCCTGATCGACGTCCTGGCGCGGTTCCTCGGCGTCGACGACGCGCGCCGGTTGATCAGCGCCGCCAAGGGCGAAGGCCGCCTCGGCATCGCCGAGGGCGTCGGCCTGGTCAGCGAGGTCTTCGAGGCCGTCAAGGCGGTCGACGCCCCAAACTCCTGAGGCTCGTCGGGTACCTGGTCGAGCATCGAGGGCCGCTGCGCGCAGACCTGCGCCGCGAGTACGCCCTCGACCTCGACCAGGTGCTCGCCGAGCGCACCCTGCAGCCCACGGTCCTGCTGGACCTGATCGACCACCTCTCCCCCGGGGCGTCCCTCTGGCGCGCGCTCGACCCCGACGCGCTCTGGGCGCTCGAGCCGATGCTCCTGGCCCTGCTGGTCGACGAGCTCCGCGTCCTGCGCTGGGAGTTCGAGCGCGCGCACTTCACCGGCCGGCGCCCGCCGCCCGAGCCGCTGCCCCGCCCCGGGGTGGCGGCCCGCGCCGGTGACCGCGACCGGCACACCGTCGGCGCCGGGACGGGGTTCGACACCCTCGCCGACTTCGACCGGTGGTACGCCGCACGCCGGACCGACCACCGCGCACCAGAGCCGGCGACCGACGCGAGCACCGGCCCCACCACGACCACCGACGGCACGACCGCCGTCGCCGCCCGACGACACGACGAGGGGGTGCCCCGTGGAGCAACGCCTCGGTGACGTGTACGTCGCGATCGCCGTCGACACGGTGTCGTTCACGAACAACGTCACGAACGCGCTCAAGGAGACCGAGGAGAAGGCGGCGGAGACCGCCGCCACCGTGGGCTCGAGGCTCGGGGGCGCCCTGCGCTCCGGGGTCGTCGCCGTCGCCGGGGCGGCCACGGACGCGCTCGTCGGGCTCGGCAAGGCGGCCGTCAAGGGCAGCATCGACCACGCCCTCGCGCTCGACAAGGCGCAGGAGGGCGTCCAGACGTTCTCCGGCTCGTTGGCGAAGGTCAAGGAGTCGCTCGGCGGCCTGGGCGCGATGTTCGTGTCCCCGGCGCTCGCGGCGCTCGCCGTCGTCCTCACCGACACGCTGCCCGTGATCGAGGCCGTCACGGCCGCGATGAAGCCGCTGGTCGACGAGATCGCCGGCCGCCTGGCGCCCGTCGTCGCGGACGCCTCCGCGCGCCTGTCGACGATGCTCCAGGGCGTCGACTTCGCGGGTGTCGCGTCGCAGGTCGGCGCCGTCACGGCGGCGCTCGCGCCCGCGATCGGCCTCGTCGCCGGGCTCCTGGGCCCGACGCTCGGCTCGGCGCTGGACAAGGTCCCGCTCCTCGGCAAGGCGTTCGGCGCCCTGACCGGGCCCGTCGGCCTCGCTGCCGGGGCCCTCGTCGCGCTCCTGGCGGTCGACCCGGGGACGCTCGCCGCCGGTTTCGACGCCGTCGTCCCGATGGTCCTGGGCGCGGTCACCGGCCTGCTGGGTGCGATCCCCCCGCTGCTAGAGCAGGTCGTGCCGGCCCTGGTGGCGAACCTCGTCGGGAACCTGCCCGTGGTCGTCGCCGCGGCCGCGACCCTCGTCGACGGCCTCGTCGGCGCCGTCGCGGCGTCGCTGCCCGCGCTCGTCGCGTCGTTCGCCACGATGGTCCCCCTCGTCGTCGGCACCCTGCTGGCGGCGCTGCCGACGCTGCTGGACACCGGGCTGCAGCTCTTCACGAGCCTCGTCACCGCCGTCGTCACGGTGATCCCCGTGCTGGTCACGACAGTCCTGGGCGTCCTGCCCACGCTGCTGACCACCGTGACCGGGATGCTCCCGGCCCTCCTCGACACGGCGCTCACGCTCTTCACGAGCCTCGTCACCGCCGTCGTCGCCGTGACCCCGCAGCTGGTCACGACCGTTCTCGGCATCCTGCCATCGCTGCTGGAGACCGTCACCGGCATGCTGCCGGCGCTGCTCGACACCGCGCTCACGCTCTTCACGAGCCTGGTCACCGCCGTGACGCAGACGTTGCCGACGCTGCTCACGACGATCGTCGGGATGCTCCCGTCGATCATCGCCACGGTGGTCTCGCTGCTGCCGCAGCTCCTGACGAGCGCGATCACGCTGTTCACCGCCCTCGTGACCGGGCTGCTGCAGATGATCCCGACCCTGCTCACGCAGGTCGTCGCGATGCTGCCCCAGCTGGTGTCGACCCTCATGGGCCTGCTGCCCATGCTCGTCAACGGGGCGATCCAGCTGTTCACCGGGCTCGTGCAGGCGCTGCCGGTCGTCGTCCCCGTGCTCCTGCAGTCGCTGCGCACGCTCGGCCCCCAGCTGCTCGACACGGTCGTCGCGATGGTCCCGCTGCTGCAGCAGGCCGGCGGCGACCTGCTGCGCGGGCTCGCCAAGGGCATCCAGGACGCCGTCGGCTCCGTCCTCCGCACCGTCAAGGACGCCGTCGGGAGCGTGATCTCCAGCGCGAAGGACCTGCTCGGCATCCGTTCGCCGTCGCGCGTCTTCCGTGCGATCGGCCACGACACGACCGAGGGCATGCGACTCGGCCTCGAGGACGGCGGCCCCGCGGTGCGTCGCGAGCTCATGGGCGTCATCGCCGACCTGCCGTCGCAGGTCACGGCCGACGCCCACCTCGAGCTCCTCTGGGACGCGCAGAACCCGCGTGGCCGGGGTGACACGAACATCTCGGTCTACGAGACCACCGATCCGATCGGCACGGCGATGGCGGTCGCGCGTCGCCAGGCACAGCTGGGGGTGTGATGACGACGCCACGCGTGGTCCTCAACGGACTCGACCTGTCGACGCCCGCGTGGGGGTTCGACCACCGCACGCTCGAGGGACTCGGGTCCCCGGGGTCCACGATCTCGCCACGGCAGCGGGCCCGCGCACACGGCGCGACCGCCGGGCGCGCCCACCTGCAGCCGCGGCACGTCCGGCTCGAGGGAGTCATGACCGCGCCGACCGAGGCGGCACTGTGGGCCCAGCGTGACGTGCTCACCGCCGCCGTCGCGCTCGACGACCACGAGATGATCCTGCACGAGCAGGGGCGATCCCGCTCGCTCGTCGTGCGCCGCGAGGACGAGGTCCTCGTCCGGCCCGTGACCGACCGCGCGGCGCGGTGGTCGGTGCAGGTCGTCGCGCTCGACCCACGCCTCGTCGGCGCGCCGCTGACCGCCAGCACGGCGCTCCCCTCGACCTCCGGGGGGCTGACCGTCCCGATCGTCGTGCCGTTCGCGGTCACCGCGGCACAGGTCAGCGGGCAGGTGTCGCTCGTGAACCCGGGCACCGCCCCCGGCGCGGTGCGCCTGCGCATCGACGGCCCTGTCAGCGCGCCGGTCGTCACCCACGTCGGCACCGGGCGCTCGCTCGTCTTCGCCTCGTCGCTGGTCCTGCAGGCCGGTGAGTTCGTGGTCGTCGACATGGAGCGGCACGAGGTCCTCGCCCAGGGCCAGGCGTCGCGCACCCAGTGGGTCACCGAACGCGGCTGGTCCGTGTTCGAGCCGGGCCCCAACACCTGGGCGTTCTCGGCCGGCGGGCCCGCACCGCTGGCGAAGCTGACGGTCGAGGCCGTCCCGTCGTGGATGTGAGGGAGCAAGCATGGTGAAGAGCCTCTGGCCGGTCAACGCGGTCTCCGGGGAGCCCGGGTACAACGGCCGCGCGCTGCGTCAGCTCGGGTCGCTCAGGTACGCCGGGGCGCGCGCGGCGCGCCCGTTCGGGACCCGCTCGGGCGTCCGTCCGGGCACCCCGGACGGGTTCGTCTGGGCGACGTCGGTGTCGTGGGGCGTCACCCCGCACGCCGGCGTCCTCGACGTGCACACCCCGGCCGCCGTCGGCCCGTACGAGTACGCGCTCGACGCCGAGGAGACGGGACCGCTCGACGCCGCCGACGCGTCCCACCCGCGCGTCGACCTCGTCTACGTGCAGGTGGCCGACCCGTCCGAGAGCGACGGCACGAGCACGCCGGGACTGGTCGTCGGGTACGTGGCCGGCACCCCGGCTGCGGCGCCGTCCGCGCCCACGACCCCGGCGCGTGCCATGGTCCTCGCGACCATCAGCGTGCCGCGCGCCGGTGGCGGGTCGCCGACCGTCCAGCGGCAGGCACCGGCGCTCACGCTCGCTGGCGCGCCGTACCAGGTGCGGTCGGACGCCGAGCGGGACGCGCTCCTGGCGACGCTCGGCTCGTCCGTGGCGGCACCGCTGTGGGTCGAGCACGTGGGCGGCTCGCGCGCGGGTGTGGTGGAGCGGCACCGGGGATCGGGGTGGGAGCAGAGCATCGTGGGCAGCGGCGCGTGGGCGCCGTACACGCCCACCTGGGGGAACTTCATCCCGGGGGCGAGCGAGGTCGTCGCCCGGTGGCAGCTGCTGGGCTCGACGGTCGCGTGCAGCGGTCGGGTCACCCTCGGCGCGGGGTTCGCGATGAACGCCAGCCCGATCCAGGTCGGTCTTCCCCGAGCTGTCAGCGGCGCGCACAACAGCATCCTCATGGTCATGGGGGTCTCGATGCTCAACGACGCAGGTGCCGCGACGTTCTTCGGTTTCCCCTCGGTCGCGACGTCCAGGACGTTCTACATCCGTACGTCGAGCAGCGTGGTCACGGCGGGACATCCTTTCCCGTGGACGCTGGGTGACTCGTTCTCGTGGAACCTCACATACGAGTCCGCGCCGTGACCGACCTCGCCTGGGTCGCGACCGACGCGCGCACGGGCCGGGTCCTGGCCGAGCTGCCGGACCTCGAGGTCCGCTCCGTCTCCCGGACGATCGGCACGTACACCTCGACGACGGCGACGCTGCCGCTGGCGGGCGCCCCCGCGAACTGGCTGCGTGCCACGCTCCCGCGGGCGGCCGCGCTCGTGCTGCTCGTCGACGGACGCCCGGTGTGGGGTGGCGACGTGACCCGCCGGGACCGCGACAACGGCGACGCGATCACGCTGTCGCTCGCGTCGTTCGAGGCCTACCTGGACCTGCGGTACGTGGGGGGCGTCCGGTACACCGGCGTCGGGCAGAACCTCGTGGTCGCCGACCTGGTCGACCGGTACGTGGTCGACACCACGGCCGACGCCGGCCGGCCGCTGCGCGTCGAGGTCCTCGACGGCCCAGGGAGCACGCGCGACCGGTGGTACGACGACGGCGACGACAAGACGGTGCTCTCCGTCCTCCAGGAGCTGTCCGGCGTCGTCGGCGGCCCGGAGTGGACGGTCGTCTGGGAGCACCGCACGGGACCCGAGCGGTACACGCCGGTCCTGCAGGTCGGCAGCCGTGTCGGGCGGGCCGTCCCCGCGGGGCTGGGGCCGGCCGCGACGTTCGACCTGCCCGGCTCGGTCACGGCGACCCGACTCGTCGAGGACTGGGCACACGGTCGCGGCGCCACATCGGTCGTCGCGGTGTCCACCGCCGACGGCGATCTGCGGCCGCAGTCCCGGCCACGACGCTCCGGGGACCCCGAGCGGCCTCTGGTCGAGTACCGGTGGACCCCCTCGACGTCCATCACGACGACCGCCGTCCTGGAGGAGCACGCCGCCCGTGCGCTGGCCGCGCTGTCCCGCGGCTCGGTCGCGCTCGAGCTGACCGCCGACCTGTCCGCCGCGCCCACGCTCGGGCGCGACTGGGACGCCGGCGACGACGTCGGGTACGTGATCGGCGGCGTCGACCAGCACGGTCACGAGACCGTGCCCGCGTTCCCCGGCGGCCTCTCCGGCACCGCCCGCGCGATCGGGTGGACGCTCGAGCTGGACGGCAGCCCGACGGTCACCCCGGTCCTCAGCAGCGACGAGTGGAGCACCTCATGAGCGACCTCGGCACCCTCGGCTTCCCCGGCGCCACCGGGGAGGACCATCTGCTCCGGCAGATCGCCGACCTCCGTCGCGCGCAGCGCGAGCTCGGCCCGTCGATCGCGAAGAGCTTCACGGGCACGACAGCAGCCCTGCAGTCCACGATCGACGACCTCGCCGGCGTGGTCGGCGACGTCGACCACGCACGCGCCGACCTCGCCCGGGTGGTCGCGGACCTCGCTACGGTCGTCGCTGCGCAGCGCCTGGACCTGCTCACCGCGCAGATCTGGTCCGACTCCTCGTTCCCCCTGACCGCGACGAGCTTCACCGCACGCGGGTCGACGTCCATGACGGCACCGGCAGGAGGGCAGGCCCTGGTCCTGTCGGGGTCGGCCATCCTGCGCGGGGGAACGACATCGGAGCAGAGCCGTGACCAGGTGATCGAGCAGCGGCTCGTCGTGAGCCATCCCGTCCCCGGTGGCGGCAGGAACAACGAGGTCGTCATGCTGCCGTCGCTCGTGATGCCACGAGAGACCGGGGTCCCGAACGTCGTCCACGGTGGAGGTGCGGTCTCCTGGACCGGGCTCGTCGCTCCGGGGACGGTCACCATCACCCACGAGGTGTCTTCGCTCTTCGGGGGGTACGTCGGCGTCGGCTACCTGATGGACGAGTTCACGGCACTCGTCATGCGTGGCGTCACCTCCTGACCCCACCTCGAGCCCCTCCCACCGCTGCCCTGCCCCTGTACCTCGCCCACCGCTCGGTGCGCAGGGTCGTCGTCATGCCCACCCACCTCGAGGAGACCCCGATGTCCGAGTCGCTGCCCCGGACGGCCTGGACCACCACCCCGTCGTCGTCGAACGGCTCGTGGGGCGACGTCGTCGGCATCGCGGTGCACTACCCCGCCGACGGCGACGTCACCATCGGTGCCGCGTCGGTCGAGACGATCGCTGCGAAGCTGCGCGGCTACCGCGACTTCCACGTGCGCCGCCGTGGGTGGGGCGACATCGGCTACAACTTCGCCCTCGACCAGGCGGGCCGCGTGTGGGAGCTGCGCGGGCTGGGCAACGTCGGCTCGCACTGCGCCTCGGCGTCCAACCCGCGCGCGAACACCCGGTACGTCGGCGTCCTGTTCCTCGTCGGGAACAGCGAACCGGTCAGCCACGCCGCGGTCGCCGCGTTCCACGACCTGCGGGCCCGGGTGCTGGCGTGGCGGCCGCGCGCCACGCAGGTCACCGGGCACGGGCAGGTCTCCGGCGCGTCGACGTCGTGCCCGGGCGGCCCGCTGCGCGCGCTGATCGCCGACGGCACCCTGACCGGCACAGGCGTGTCCGCTCCGGCACCGGTCGCCCCTCCCGCGCCGCCGTCGCGCTCGTCGTACCGGCAGCCGGGGCAGGACGTGCGCCGCGGCGACACCGGCCCGGGCGTCGGCGACGTCCAGCGCATCCTCAAGGCCCTCGGGTTCTACTCCGGGAAGGTCGACGACTCGGCCGGCCCCGCGACCGACGCCGCGATCCGTACGTTCCAGACGGCCGCGGGGATCGACCCCGACGGGTCGTTCGGGCCCGACTCGCGCGCGCACGCCGCGAAGGTCGCGGCCTACCCGGGCTCGACGGTCCGCGGCAACCGGGGCAACGGCCGCACCCGCCGGTTCCAGGCCCGGCTCAAGGACCTCGGCCACTACGGCGGGGACGTGGACGACTCGCACGGACCGGCGACGGACGCCGCGCTGCGCGCGTTCCAGACCGCGGCCGGGATCGACGTGGACGGGTCGGGCGGCCCGCAGACCTGGACCGCGCTGTGGGCCCGGTGACCCGCCGGCTGGTCGTGCTGGCCGCCGCGATCGTGTGCGCTGCGGCCGGCACGTACCTGGGGTGCCTGCTCATGGTGTGGTTGCTGCTCGCGCCGCTGCGCGCGATCGCGCACCTGCTCGGTGGTGCGTGATGCCGGACCGTCGCCGCTTCGAGCGGACCCCGGACACGGTGTCGCTGCTGGCGGCCACGGCCGGCGCCGGGGTGGTCGTGCTCGTGACCGGCACGCACCCGCCGTCGATCGTGGAGTCGACCGGGTACGCATCCCCCGCGTGGTGTGCGTCCGTCTTCACCGCCGGGGCCGTGCTGTCCCTGACCGGCGTGCTGTGGCGCGCGCCCCTCGGGTGGGTCATCGAGCTCACCGGTCGGATGCCGCTGGCTGCTGCCGCGGCGGGGTACGTGATCGCGCTCGGGACGTTCGCCCGCTTCGGTGTGGGCGCCGCGGTCGCGATCGCGTGCGTCGCCGCGATCACGGTCGGGTCGACGTGGCGTGCGTGCCAGCTCGCGGTCCGGATCCTGCGGTACCGCTTCGCGCTGCATGACCTGGGGGGCCGCCGATGACCGTCGTGGACTGGCTCGTCGCGGTCGGCGGTCTCGTGGGTGCGGTCGGCGGTCTCGCGGGCCTGGGGGTGATCCTGCGGGCGCGCGCGCAGAACCGCCGCGACGCCGCCGAGGGCGACGCCGCGGTGATCGCGGCGCAGGGCGCCGAGTGGGACCGGCTCGTGCAGGCGCTCTACGAGACGCACGTCAAGCCCCTCGAGGACCGCCTACAGAAGCAGGACGAACGGCTCGACGCACAGGACCGGAAGATCGCGCAGATGGACGAGGAGATTCAGGCGTGGCGGTCCCGGTACTGGTCCGCGGTGGAGCACATCCGCCGCCTCACGCTGTGGATCACCCGGCACATGCCGGACGGGATCCCGGCTCCTCCGACTCCGCCGGCGACGATCGCCGACGACCTCTGACCCTGCCCGGGAGGTCACCCATGCTCCGCCGCATCCTCGCCGTCCTGGCGGCCACCGTGCTCTTGCTGCTCGTCGTGCCGGTCGGCGCGGTGACGGCCGCAGTCATCGACCCCGCGCCCGCCGCTCCCGCTGTCGTGTTCACGCTCGACCCGCTCACGGTCGTGCACATCATCGTCGCGTTCCTCCTGCCGGTGGTCGTCGGGCTCGTCACGACCCGCGTCACGTCCTCGGCCGTGCGCGCGTGGCTGCTGGCCGGGCTGACCCTGCTGACCTCGCTGCTCGTCGAGCTCCGCCGCGCGCTCGAGGCCGGCACGACCTACGACCTGGGCGTCGCGCTGCTCGCGGCCGTGCCGGCCTTCGTGGTCTCGGTGTCGACGTACTACGGCCTGTGGCGCCCGATCGGGACGACCGCGGCCGCGCAGCGCGTCGGCGCACGGCACCTGGCCGACTGACCCGTCCCGCACACGACGATGCCCCCTCTCCGCCACGGCGGGGAGGGGGCATCGGCTTCATCGCTTCTTCCTGTCCTTCGGCCTCTTGGGCGTCGGCCCCGACTTCTGCCGAGGATCGGGGGTGGGAGCAACGATCTGTTGGACGACCTTCGGTCGCCGTGTCGCCTGGATGATCTGCGCTCCACCACCAAGCGCGCCGATCGCTCCGGCGATCCACGCGGCGACGTCCATGCCGTTGAGCGCGAACACGATGGCCGCAGCGACAACCAGCCAGGGCATGAACGTCACGCCCACGGTCGCGATCACGAGCGCAGTCGCCTCCGCTCGGATCGGAACGACGTCTACGTCGATGCGAGCCTGCTGGGCCTTCTCCGCCATCGTCAGGATCCGGTCTGCTGACCCAGGAAGGACGGTCTCGTAGCCGTCGTACTCCTCCCACCGCGGGAGGGGAGCACTTCTCAGCGCGAAGGCGTGGAACTCGTTGCCGTTCCCACTGCGTCCATTGCTGTCCGCAGATCCGACCCCACGCTGTTCCATGCTTCCGCCGTGTAGTCGGTCGAGCTCGCCGCCTCGCTCAACTCGCGGAGCCTCGTCGGGTCCGGAGCCACTGCCATCGTGAAGCCCCGCCGAACTCCGCGCATGATCGCTTCCGTCGTGGTGCTCATGATGAGACGGTACCTCGCCTTCCTGGGAGCCACCTGTCGTGGTCATGTTGGAGCTATCGGGATCAACGACGGCCACCTTGAGCATGTTCCCCGAGGTCGATCCCGACGGACATACCCAAAACGGGTGAACGCCCCCACCTCCGCCTCGCGCGGGGTGGGGGCGCTTCGTCATGGCCAGCCTCGCCTGGCGGGGCGCTCGCGGTAGGGCAGCACCTCGGGTCGTCCGGGGCCGTAGCGTCGGCGGGCGTGGTGCACGGCGGACAGCGACCGGCCGAGCTCGCGTGCGGCGTCGACGGCGGTTCGGGAGTAGTCGAGCGCGATCGCGAGGTCGTCGGCGGTCCAGGGTCGGCGTGCGCTGGTGGCCGCGGCGCGTGCCTCGGCCTCCTGCGCGGCGCGTGTCCCGGCCGCGCGCTCGCGCTCCTCGTTCGTCATCGTGATGCTCTCGCGTGGCTGGGCGCGGTACCGGTCGGCGACGTACCGGCTGGTCGCGTCGCGGCACGGGTCGCAGCGGCACCCGGCGGAGCGCCGGGCGACCGTGCCGTGCGGGGCAGGTGAAGATGTCGCACCTCCACGCGACCCTGGGGCATCGTGCGCATCCCACCCGGCCACCCGGACTACTCCCGATGGGTCGTCAACGACGGCGAGCCCGCCGCCCCCCAGCGCGTCGTCGCACCACCAACACCCTCGCTCGCGGACGTCGAGCTCGACGACGGCGCGCGCGAGGCGCTCGAGATGTACGTCGTCGCGACCGCGCGCGCCGCGGTGCGCATCCGGCCGCACGTCCCGCAGGCGGGCCCCGTGGCTCGCGTTGGCGCCCGACGAGCGCACCGACGTCGCAACACCTGACCGAGCGCACCGCACAACACGTGGCTCACCTGTGATCCATTCCTCATCAGAGCCCATCATCGGCGACGCGTCCGCGCTACGTTGCATCTGTTCGAACACGCGTTCGAACAGATGGGAGCACCATGACCTACTGGACGAACCCGATGATCGGGAGCGTCGACGGACCCGGCCAGAAGTACGGAGACTCGCGGGACGGTGGCAGCCGCTTGCACGTCGGGTACGACATCGGTACCCGGGACGCCCCCGGGCGTCCTGTCGTCGCGGGTGGCGACGGTGTCGTGATCGAGGTGAACAACAGCCTCGGCTCGGCCCGCGGGCGCTGGGTGATGATCGACCACGGCGGCAACATCAGGACCCTGTACCAGCACCTCCACAGCACGAGCGTGAGTACGGGCCAGGCAGTGGCAGCCGGACAGCAGATCGGCATCTGCGGAGGCACGGGCTCGGGCTCTGAGTCCGCCTACAAGCCCCACCTGCATCTCGAGGTCTTCACCGGCGGATCCGGCACAGCGAAGTCCGCTGGGTACACCACCGACCCCAAGCCCTTCTTCGCCGTGCGCGGCGTGACCCTGGGCGTCAGCACGCCCTCGACCAATCCGAACCCCACCAACCCCACCACCCCCACCCAGGAGCGCACCATGCGAGTCATCCGAGCCGTCAACGACCCCCGCGTCTTCAGCACCGACGGGGTCCGTCTCGTGCACCTCACCACCCAGGGGCAGGTCAACGACATGCTCCGCATCGCCGGCCAGAGCGAGGTGGAGATCGTCGGGCAGGAGACCGTCTCCACGCTCGGCGTGACCGACGACGCGCTCGTGACCAAGGTGTGGTCCCGGACGCTCGGCGCCATCGCCGGAACCGACCGGACGGCAGGCGCCGGTCTGCGCATGGCCGCCCTCGCGGCCGCGGGTCAGCCGGTCTCCTGACCTGAGGCCGACACCCGCTCACCGAGCGCCCTCTCCCGCATCAGCCGGGAGGGGGCGCTCGAGCGTCTCTGGGCAACCCCGTGGGCCCCTGACCAGCGTGGCATCCGCCTGCCCACACCACAGAGCGCCGAGCTGGGCGCCAGCGGCCGCACCTCGCCGCCCGGTGACGGGTGATCCGTCATCCTGAGCGCGATCCGCCACCCCATCGCCGCAGCTCATGACGCGTGGTGACGGGTGTGACGCTTCTTCCCGAGGTAGCGCACCACACGCGCCCGCGCTAGGCGGTCATGCCGGGCATGCGTCACCACGCCTCACGAGGGCGGGTACTTCTTGCGCACCGTGCCCGTGGCGACTGTCAGCACGCAGCCATCCTGCCCCACACCACCGACACCGCCGGGGTCGCCCGCGCGGTCGTGGCGGGTCTCACTCCCCTGCGTACGCGGCCTCCAGGGCGGCGACGTCGAGCTTCGTCATCTGCAGCATCGCCTGCGTCGCGCGCTGCACGCCCGCGGCGTCGGGGCGGCCCATGATGTCGTCGAGCGCACGCGGCACGACCTGCCACGAGACGCCGAAGCGGTCCTTGAGCCAGCCGCAGGGGCCGTGCGACCCGCCGTCGGCCGCCAGCGCGTCCCAGTAGCGGTCGACCTCCTCCTGGGTGTCGACCGCGAGGACGAACGAGAACGCCTCGTCGAGCGTGAACGCGGGCCCGGCGGTCAGGACGGTGACGGCGTGCCCGTCGAGCTCGAGCTCGACGACGAACGGCGAGCCGGGCTCGACGTCGGGCACGCCCTGCGCCGCGTGGACGACGCGGGTGATGCGGGAGTTCGGCACGACGGACACCCAGAACTCGGCGGCCTCGGCGCCACGCTCGGGGAACCACAGGTGGGTGCGGATCGCGGTCATGCTCGACTCCTCGTCGCGTGCGGGCGGACGAGGGGGTAGACCCGCCGCACGCGCCGGACTCATCGCCGGACGGCCACGTCGCGGCACCGGCGCCGTCCCGCGGGCGCCGCCGTCCCCACCGGACGCGACGAGGCCCGGGTGCCCGTGCACCCGGGCCTCGTGCCGACGGTCGCTCAGCCGGCGAGCCGCTCGGCGGTGTCCACGACGTTCGCGAGCAGCATCGCGCGGGTCATGGGCCCGACCCCGCCGGGGTTGGGGCTGACCCACGACGCGACGTCCCAGACGTCGGGCGCGACGTCCCCGACGACGCGGCTCTTGCCCGTCTCCGGGTCGGTGGCGCGCGAGACGCCGACGTCGACGACCGCGGCGCCGGGCTTCACCATGTCGGCCGTGACGATGCCGGGCACGCCCGCGGCCGCGACGACGACGTCCGCGTGGCGCGTGTGCGCCGCGAGGTCGGCCGTGCCCGTGTGCGTGAGCGTGACGGTCGCGTTGATCGCGCGCCGCGTGAGCAGCAGCCCGATCGAGCGCCCGACCGTCACGCCGCGCCCGACGACGACCACGTCGGCACCCGCGAGCGGGACGCCGTGCCGCTCGAGGAGCTCGACGATGCCGGCCGGCGTGCACGGCAGCGGCGAGTCGATCTCCTCGTTGACCCGCAGCACGAGCCGCCCGAGGTTGGTCGGGTGCAGGCCGTCGGCGTCCTTGGCCGGGTCGATCAGCTCGAGCACCCGGTGCGTGTCGATGCCCTTCGGGAGCGGCAGCTGCACGATGAACCCGGTGCACGCGGGGTCGTCGTTGAGGCGGCGCACGGCGGCCTCGATGTCGGCCTGCGTGGCGTCGGTGGGCAGGTCCTCGCGGATCGAGGCGATGCCGACCTCGGCGCAGTCCTTGTGCTTGCCGTTGACGTACCAGCGCGAGCCGGGGTCGTCGCCGACGAGCAGGGTGCCGAGCCCGGGCACCACGCCGCGCGCGGCCAGGGCCGCGACGCGCGTGGTGAGCTCGGCCTTGAGGGCGGCCGCGGTCGCGGTGCCGTCGAGCTTCTGGGCGGTCATGGGGCCTCCGCTCAGTACTGCTTCAGGCCGGGGTACAGCGGGAACGCCTCGGTGAGCGTGCGCACGCGGGCCCGCAGCGCCTCGACGTCGGCCGCGGAGCCGCCGAGGAGCGCCTCGGCGATGATGTCGGCGACCTCGGTGAACTCCGCGTCGCCGAAGCCGCGGGTCGCGAGCGCCGGGGTGCCGACGCGCAGGCCCGAGGTGGTCATGGGCGGGCGCGGGTCGTTCGGCACCGCGTTGCGGTTCACCGTGATGCCGACCTCGTGCAGCAGGTCCTCGGCCTGCTTGCCGTCCAGGGGCGACTCGCGCAGGTCGACCAGCACGAGGTGCACGTCGGTGCCGCCGGAGCGCACCGCCACGCCCGCGTCCTGCGCGTCCTGACGGCCCAGGCGCTCGGCGATGATCCGCGCGCCGCGCAGCGTGCGCTCCTGCCGGTCGCGGAACTCCGGGGTGCCGGCGATCTTGAAGGCCGTGGCCTTGGCCGCGATGACGTGCATGAGCGGGCCGCCCTGCTGGCCGGGGAACACCGCGGAGTTGATCTTCTTCGCCAGCTCGGGGTCGTTGGTGAGGATGAAGCCCGAGCGGGGGCCGCCGATCGTCTTGTGCACGGTCGAGGAGACGACGTGCGCGTGCGGCACCGGGTTGGGGTGCACGCCCGCGGCGACGAGGCCGGCGAAGTGCGCCATGTCGACCCAGAGGTAGGCGCCGACCTCGTCGGCGATCGCGCGGAAGGCGGCGAAGTCGAGCTGGCGCGGGTACGCGGACCAGCCCGCGACGATGACCTTGGGCCGGTGCTCGAGGGCCAGGCGACGGACCTCGTCCATGTCCACGAGGGACGTCTCGGGGTCCACGCCGTAGGCGACGATGTCGTACAGGCGGCCGGAGAAGTTGATCTTCATGCCGTGCGTGAGGTGGCCGCCCTGGTCGAGGGCGAGGCCGAGGATCGTGTCGCCGGGGCGCGCGATGGCGTGCAGCACGGCCGCGTTCGCGGTGGCGCCGGCGTGCGGCTGGACGTTCGCGAACTCCGCGCCGAACAGGGCCTTGGCCCGCTCGATCGCGATGGTCTCGGCGACGTCGACCTCCTCGCAGCCGCCGTAGTAGCGGCGGCCCGGGTAGCCCTCGGCGTACTTGTTGGTGAGCACCGAGCCCTGTGCCTGCAGGACCGCGAGCGGCACGAAGTTCTCGGACGCGATCATCTCGAGGGTGCCCTGCTGGCGCGCCAGCTCGCGGTCGAGGACGGCGGCGATCTCGGGGTCGAGGTCGGCGATGTTCTGGTCCAGCACGTTGTCGCTCATGCGGGGTGCTCTCCTGTCGCAGTCAACTGTGCGGGTCGCTCCCGGCGCACCCGCACACCGATGGGTGTGGGGTGACCGTGGGGCCCAGGCGTCCGACCCGTCGGTCCAGCTGCTGCGTCGCTCCCCGGTGGTGACCCACCCTGCTGCGCCAGTCGCGACCCGGGACACACTACCAACCGTCACGCGCCGTCCGCCCCACCTTTCCGCCCCCGAGCCCCCGGCCGTCTCGACACCGCACCCGCACCGACACCGGCACGAACCGCACCCCACGCCGCCCACGGACAGCCCTCCGGCGCGACGGACAGCCGCATGCGCCTGTCCGTCGACCGGGACGGTGTCCGTCGACGAGAGGTGAGCGCCCCTGCCCGGCGGCGCGCGTGCGGCCGGCGCGACGGTCAGGTGGTCAGGCGGTCAGGCCGTCGCCGGCGGCGCCTCGAGCGCGGCGAGCCACGTGCGCAGGATCCGTTCGAGGGCGTCGGCGTCCTGCGGCGTGAGCGCGGCGAGCAGGCGGTGCTCGTTGGCCATGTGGTCGGTGAACGCGGCGTCGATGACCTCGCGACCGCGGGGCGTGAGCTCGACGAGGCGTGCGCGGGCGTCGTCGTCGGCGACGCGGCGGGTCACGAGGCCGGCGCGCTCGAGCCGGTCGACGCGCTTGGTGACGCCGCCGCTGGTGACGAGCGTGTGCGCGGCGATGTCGCCGCACGAGCGCGCGTAGGGGGCGCCCGCGCGGCGCAGGGTCGCGAGGACGTCGAAGTCGCCCTCGGACAGGCCGTGCCGCTCGTAGACCGCGACGAGCTCGGCCGTCAGGTGGTTGGCGACGCGGTGCAGGCGGCCGATGACCTGCTGGGGCCGGACGTCCAGGTCGGGCCGCTCGGCGCGCCAGGCGGCGCCGACGAGGTCGAGCCGGTCGGGGGTGGGTGACGTGCGCGACGCGGGCATGGCTGGAATATATCTTCCTCGTCAGATATTTTGTCTTCCGTGGAAAACACCTGGCGCTGGTCGCTCGTCGCCGCGATCGCCCCCGTCACCTGGGGAGCCGCCTACTACGTCACCGCCCACACGCTCCCCGCGAGCCACCCGCTGTGGGGCTCGGTGCTGCGCGCGCTGCCCGCCGGCCTCGTGCTGCTCGCGCTCGCGCGCCGCCGACCCCGCGGCTCCTGGTGGTGGCGCTCGCTGGTGCTCGGCGCGATCAACATGAGCGCGTTCTTCGTGCTCGTCTACGTCGCCGCGCAGCGCCTGCCCACCTCGGTGGCGTCGACCGTCATGGCCGTCTCGCCGTTCGTCCTCGCGCTCGTCGCCTGGCCGCTGCTCGGCCAGCGCCCGCGGCTGGCCTCGATGCTCGGCGCCGGGCTCGGGCTCGCGGGCGTCGTCGCGATGCTCGTCACGGGCGCCGTCGCCGTCGACCCCGTCGGCGTCGCCGCGGGAGCGACCGCCATGGTCATGTCCTCCGTCGGCTTCGTCCTCGCGACCCGCTGGAAGGACGACGTCGACGTGCTCGCCACCACGTCCTGGCAGCTCGTCGCCGGCGGCCTGCTGCTCGTGCCCGTCGCGGCGCTCGCCGAGGGCGCTCCCCCGGTGCTCGACGGCCGCGGCTGGCTCGGCATCGCCTACGTGTCGCTCGTCGCCACGGCCCTGGCCTACGTCGCGTGGTTCGCCGCGCTGCGGCACCTGCCCGCCGGATCGGTCGGCCTGGTCGGCCTGCTCAACCCCGTGACGGGCGTCGCCGTCGGGCTGGCGCTGGGCGGCGAGCGCCTCGGCCCGCTGCAGGTCGCGGGCGTCGTGGCCGTGCTCGCGGGCGTCGTCGTGGGGCAGCCCGCGGCGCACGCGCTGCTGCGCCGACGGCGGCGGCCCGCGACGACCGCCGCCGTGCCACCGCCGCCCACCGGCGTAGTCGACCGTCAGGCCGAGCCCGCGAGCGCGGGCCGCTGACGTCTCAGCAGCTCACCCACATCGCGCAGCCCGCGACCTGGAGCGTCGGCTCGAGCGGCACGTCGTCCCGTGTGCGCTCCTCGAGCACCCGCGTGTAGCCGCCGTCCGACCCGCTGGTCTCCAGCAGCAGCCCGGTCGCCGGATCACGCACCCACCGGTTGACTCGGCCGCTGGACTCGGTCCAGACCAGAACCTCCCCGGGCCTGCCGGCACCGTCCACCCCCGCCGACACCTGCGCTCCCGGCAGCGAGGCCGCGACCTGCCAGAACGCGTCGCGCAGGTCCTGCGGGTACAGCCCCGCCTCGACCATCACCGTGCGCACCCGGTCGAACACCTTGTCGTCGTCCGTCCCCGCGCCGCGGTCCGGCAGCAGGCTGGCCCTGACGACCGCGCCCAGCCCGTCCGGGTCGGTCGGCAGCACCCGCGGATCCTCCAGCAGGTCGTAGCGGACGCCGGCCACGACCCAGCTGCCGATCACCACCCTCGGCCCGATCGCGGACGGGGCCGCGAGGTCGCCGTCCGTCACGTCGAGCCCTGGACGCTCCCGGCTGTGCCAGCTCTCGCGGCGCTCGACGTCGCCCATCGTCACGACACCGTCCATGTCCTGCGGCCACTGCGACTCGGTGAGCGTGTACCAGTACCGGTCCGGACCGTCCCACGGGTCGCCGGGGACACCCGTGACCGTGCCGTCGTCCGCGACGACCGCCTCGGCCGGGACCGTGGGACGAGCGTCCACGCCCGGCGACGGCGCCGCGGTGACGGCCGGATCCGGCCCGAGCCCCGTGCCCAGTCCCGCGGGCGGCGCCTCCCGCACCGGTCCGACCCCCAGCACCGCGCTCGCCCCCCACGTCGCCCCGAGCACGAGCGCCAGCGTGGTCGCCCCCGCCGCGCCCCGCACGACCCGACGCCGCCGCCGCGCACGCGGCACCACCCGGTCCACGTCGACGTCGACGCGTGGCACCGCGGCGTCGGCCCGCGCCCGCAGCCCCTGCACGAACAGCTCGTCCTGGTCCATCACGCACCCGCCTCTCGCGCGCCCGCACCGGGTCGCGCCCCGTCGTCGTCCTGCAGGGCCCCGCGCAGCGTCACGAGCGCACGCGAGGCCGTCGACTTGACCGTGCCCACCGAGACGCCGAGGTCGTCGGCGACCTCCTTCTCGCTCAGCCCCTCGAGGTGCCGCAGCACCACGACGCGCCGCTGCCGCGGCGTCAGCAGGGCGAGCGCCCGCACGAGCTGGTCGCGCCGGGCGTGCGCGTCCTGCGCGCCCGGCACCGGGGTCTCGGGCATGCCCGCCGGGCCGAGCAGCACCTCGCGCCGCCGGCGACGCCATGTGGACACCCGCTGGTTGGCCAGCACCCGGCGCGCGTACGCGAGCGGCTCGCGCTCGCGCGCCCGGTCCCACGCCAGGTAGGTGCGCACGAGCGCCTGCTGGACCAGCTCGTCGGCCTGGTGCGCGTCGCCGCACAGCAGCCACGCCGTGCGGGCCAGCGCCGGCGCGGCCCCGACCATGAACGCGGCGAACTCGTCGTCGCGCGTGCGGCCGCCCGGCGGCAGCAGGTCGAGACCCTCGACGCGCTCGTCGCCGGCCGCCACGGGTGGTCGTGGCACGGCATCCCCCTCGGTCGCCGGTGGCGACGTCGTCGTCCTCATGACCTCTACACGCCGCACGCCCCGCGAAGGTTGCGTCGCGGGGCGTGCGGGATGTCGGGCAGGCAGGGGGGGTCAAACCTGGACGGCCTCGCCGTCGCCGAGAAGCTTGCGCAGGTAGGCGTAGGTGAGGTCGCCGGCCGTCTGGTCGTGCTGGTGCTCGTAGCCGGCCTTGTTGTAGAGCGCGATGTTCTGCAGCGAGTCGCGGCCCGTGAACACCCAGACCTCCTCGATGCCGTCCGGGAGGGTCGGGAGGATCGCGGAGAGCAGCTCGGTGCCGATGCCCTTGCCCTGCAGGTCGGGCGCGACCGCGAACCGGCCGAGCGTCGCCTTGCCGCCCTCGACGAGGACGCGGATCGACCCGACCAGCCGGTGCCCCCACCACGCGCCGAGCGTGATGACGCCGTCGGCCGTGAGGTCGGCCTTGAGCTCCTTGAGCGTCTGCGTCAGCGGCGGGATGTTCGGGTCGCCGTACTGCTGCGCCTCGGTGACGAACGCGGCGCGCCGCAGCGTGAGCAGCTCACCGGCGTCGTCGACCGTGACCGGGCGGATGTCGAGGGCCGTCATGCGGTCATCGTCTCAGCCCGCGCGGCCCGCGCACTACTCTCGGGCCTCGTGTCCCACACCTCGGATGTCGACCCGACCCACCTCGTCCTGACCCTGTCCTGCCCCGACCGTCCGGGCATCGTCGCCGCCGTCGCGGGGCTGCTGGCCGAGCACGGCGGCAACATCACGGAGTCGCAGCAGTTCGGGGACCCGCTGTCGGGGCTGTTCTTCATGCGCGTGCAGGTGTCGACGGACGCGGACGTCGACGCCCTGCGCGCCGACGTCACGGCGCTCGCCGAGCGCTTCGACATGACGTGGCGGCTCGACGTGGCCGGGCGCCCGGTGCGCACGCTCGTCATGGTGTCGACCGCGGCGCACTGCCTCAACGACCTCGCGTTCCGCCAGCAGGCCGAGAACCTGCCCGTCGAGCTCGTGGCGGTCGTCTCGAACCACGACGCGCTGCGCCCCCTCGCGGACTTCTACGGCATCCCGTTCCACCACGTGCCCGTGACGTCCGCGACCAAGGCCGCCGCCGAGGCGCGCCTGCTCGAGCTCGTCGAGGAGCTCGACGTCGAGCTCGTCGTGCTCGCGCGGTACATGCAGATCCTGTCGGACGACCTGTGCCGCCGGCTCGAGGGACGCGTCATCAACATCCACCACTCGTTCCTGCCGTCGTTCAAGGGCGCACGCCCCTACGCGCAGGCGCACCAGCGCGGCGTCAAGCTCATCGGCGCGACCGCGCACTACGTCACCGGCGACCTCGACGAGGGGCCGATCATCGAGCAGGACGTCGAGCGCGTCGACCACTCGCACGCCGTCGCCGACCTGGTCGCGCTCGGGCAGGACGTCGAGCGGCGCGCGCTCGCGCGCGCGGTGCGGTGGCACGCCGAGCACCGCGTGCTGCTCGACGGGCACCGGACGATCGTCTTCCGCTGAGACCCCCGCGCGGCACCGGGGCGGCCACACCCCCGCGCGAAACGGTTCGTGCCCTGCCGGGCCGCGACCGCGGGGTCGATGCTCTGGCCGACGGCCCGCCGACGACGACGGGCCGCGCGACCAGCGCCGGCACGGCCGGCGGGGCGGAGGACCCATGCGCACGACCCGAACCGGCACCCGGCCACGACGCACCCGGCCGCCC
>JAEYNO010000263.1 GCA_023412515.1 Actinomycetes bacterium | reverse complement strand
GTGGTCGGGGCCGCGCGTCAGGCCAGCGAGACCAGGTCGGCGTAGTCGGCGTTCCAGAGGTCCTCGACGCCGTCTGGGAGGATCAGCACCCGGTCCGGCTCGAGCGCGAACACCGCGCCCTCGTCGTGGGTGACCAGCACGATCGCGCCCTCGTAGCTGCGGATCGCGGCGAGCACCTCCTCGCGGGAGGCCGGGTCGAGGTTGATGGTCGGCTCGTCGAGCAGCAGCACGTTGGCGCTGGAGACCACCAGGCTGGCCAGCGCGAGCCGGGTCTTCTCCCCGCCCGAGAGCACCTTCGCAGGCTTGTGGGCGTCCTCCCCGGAGAAGAGGAAGGACCCCAGCACCGAGCGGGCCTCGGTATCGGTCAGCTGCGGCGCGGCGCTCTGCATGTTCTCGAGCACGGTGCGCTCGACGTCCAGGGTCTCGTGCTCCTGGGCGTAGTAGCCGATCTTCAGGCCGTGCCCGGGCACGACCTGGCCGGTGTCGGGCTCGTCGATGCCGCCGAGGATGCGCAGCAGCGTGGTCTTGCCGGCGCCGTTGAGGCCGAGGATCACCACGCGCGAGCCCTTGTCGATGGCCAGGTCGACGTCAGTGAAGACCTCGAGGGAGCCGTAGGACTTCGAGAGGCCCTCGGCCGTGAGCGGGGTCTTGCCGCAGGGCGCCGGCTTGGGGAAGGCGATCCGGGCGACCTTGTCGGCCTGACGCTCCCCCTCGACCCCGGCCATCAGCTTCTCGGCGCGCTTGAGCATGTTCTGCGCGGCGGTCGCCTTGGTGGCCTTGGCGCGCATCTTGTTGGCCTGGTCGGTGAGCGTCTTGGCCTTGTTCTCGGCGTTCATCCGCTCGCGCTTGCGGCGCTTCTCGTCGGTCTCGCGCTGCTGGAGGTAGGCCTTCCAGCCCATGTTGTAGACGTCGATCTCGCCGCGGTTGGCGTCGAGGTGCAAGACCTTGTTGACGGTCTCCTCCAGCAACCCGGTGTCGTGGCTGATGACGATCAGTCCGCCCTTGTGGGCCTTGAGGAAGTCGCGCAGCCACAGGATGGAGTCGGCGTCGAGGTGGTTGGTCGGCTCGTCGAGCAGCAGCGTCTCGGCCCCCGAGAACAGGATCCGCGCGAGCTCGACGCGGCGCCGCTGGCCGCCCGACAGCGTGCCGAGCGTCTGCCCCAGCACGCGGTCGTCGAGGCCGAGCGCCGCGGTGATGCGGTGCGCCTCGCTCTCGGCCGCGTAGCCGCCGGCCGCGGTGAACCGCGCCTCGAGCCGCGCGTACCGGTCCATCGCCTTGTCGCGCGTCGCGTCGTCGGCGGACGCCATCAGCCCCTCGGTCTCGCGCATCGCGGCGAGCACGGCGTCCAGGCCGCGTGCCGAGAGCACGCGGTCCATCGCGAGCTGCTCGAGGTCGCCCGAGGCGGGGTCCTGCGGGAGGTAGCCGACGTCGCCGCCGCGCGAGATCGTGCCGCCCGTGGGCTGCGTCTCCCCCGCGAGGGTCTTGGTGAGGGTCGTCTTGCCGGCGCCGTTGCGGCCGACCAGCCCGATCCGGTCGCCCGCGGCGATCCGGAACGTCGTCGGCTCCAGCAGGACGCGGGCGCCGACGCGCAGCTCGACGCCCGAGGCGGTGATCACAGGTGGGTCCCTCGGTTCCGTGCAGATGGTCCGGGCAGATGTCCGTGCGGACACGTGCGGGTGCGTGCGGTGCTCGGGTGGTGTCCGACGGGCGACTTCCTACGAGAAAGCCGCGACGGTTCTGGCGACCCGCACAAACGCCCACCATCCTACCGAGCCGCTAGCGTGGCCAGCGGCCCGAGCACCCGCCGGACGACCAGGGGCACCGCCCAGCCCACCGCCAGGAGGCCCGCCATGTCCAGCGCTTTGCCCGACGACCGCACGTCGTCCCTGGTCGACGCGTCGGCCACGCCGGCGGCCGACGGTCCCGCGGCTCCCCCGGCGCCGCGCACCGCACGCCGCACCAGCACCGACGTCGCGCTGGTCGCGACGTTCGCGGCCTTCGTCGCGGCGTGCGCGCTCGTGCCCGCGATCCCCACGGGCACGCCCGTGCCGATCACGCTGCAGACGTTCGGCGTGGTCATGGCCGGCCTCGTGCTCGGTGCCCGCCGCGGGTTCCTCGCGGTCGCGCTGTACCTCGTGGTGGGGCTCGCGGGCGTCCCGGTCTTCGCGGAGATGACCGGCGGGCTCGGGGTGCTCGGCAAGCCGTCGGCCGGGTACCTGCTGGCGTTCCCGCTCGCGGCGGCCGCCGCGGGGTGGCTCGGCGGTCTCGCGCTGCGTGCGCGAGCCCGGTGGCGGTACCCGCTGCTCGTCGCCGCGGGCCTCGGTTCGTCGTTCCTCGTGACGCACCCGGCGGGGATCGTCGGGCTCATGGCGCGCCTGGGCGTCGGGCCCGGCGAGGCGCTCGCGATCGACGTCGTCTACTGGCCCGGCGACGTCGTGAAGAACCTGCTCGCGGCGGGCGTGACGCTCGCGGTGCTGCGCGCGTTCCCCGACCTGCGCCGCGGCCGCGCGTGACGCGCCGCGCGTGATCGAGCTCGACGCCGCCGAGGTCACCGCGTGGTCGCCCGACCCGGCGGGCGGGCCCGAGCGCGTCGTGCGCCTGCTCGGCCCGGTGACCCTGCGGGTCCCCGAGCGG
>JAEYNO010000252.1 GCA_023412515.1 Actinomycetes bacterium | reverse complement strand
CGTCCCGACGCCCCCGCCTCCGGGCACCGCGGGGCCCGCGACGTACGGACGGCACCGCGAGCCGGCGCCGACGACCGCGGCGATCGCGCTGGGGGGCCTGCCCGCGCGGCGCCAGCCACCGGTCCCGGCTCCTCCGCCGACCGACGGCCGCGACGACGACCCGGAGTGGTACCGCACGGCGGTGTTCTACGAGGTCATGCTGCGCACGTTCTCGGACTCGAGCGGGCACGGCAGCGGCGACCTGCAGGGCCTGGTGCAGCGGCTCGACTACCTGCAGTGGCTCGGCGTGGACTGCCTGTGGCTGCCGCCGTTCTACCCCTCGCCCATGCGCGACGGCGGCTACGACGTGTCGGACTACACGGCGGTCGCGTCGCAGTACGGCACGCTCGACGACTTCCGCCTGCTGGTGACGGAGTGCCACCGCCGCGGCATGCGGATCGTGGTCGACCTCGTGATGAACCACACGAGCGACCAGCACCCGTGGTTCCAGGCGTCGCGCTCGGACCCGGACGGGCCGTACGGCGACTTCTACGTGTGGAGCGACGACAACACGCGCTACCAGGACGCGCGCATCATCTTCGTCGACACCGAGACGTCGAACTGGACGTTCGACCCCGTGCGCCGGCAGTACTTCTGGCACCGGTTCTTCAGCCACCAGCCCGACCTGAACTTCGAGAACCCGCGGGTCGTGGACGCGATGTTCGACGTCGCGCGGTTCTGGCTGCACCTGGGCGTGGACGGGTTCCGGCTGGACGCGGTGCCGTACCTGTTCGAGGCCGAGGGCACGAACTGCGAGAACCTGCCGGAGACGCACCAGTTCCTGGCCGACCTGCGGCGCATGATCGACGAGGAGTTCCCCGGTCGCATCATGCTGGCCGAGGCGAACCAGTGGCCCGAGGACGTCGTGCACTACTTCGGCACCGAGGAGGCGCCGGAGTGCCACATGTGCTTCCACTTCCCCGTGATGCCGCGCATCTACTACGCGCTGCGCGACCAGCGCGCGACGCAGATCGTCGACATCCTGGCGGACACCCCGGCGATCCCGTCGTCAAGCGGGCAGTGGAGCACGTTCCTGCGGAACCACGACGAGCTGACGCTCGAGATGGTGTCGACCGAGGAGCGCGCGTCGATGTACGGCTGGTACGCGCCCGACTCGCGCATGCGCGCGAACGTCGGGATCCGCCGCCGGCTGGCGCCGCTGCTCGACAACTCGCGCAAGGAGATCGAGCTCGCGCACGCGCTGCTGCTGAGCCTGCCGGGCAGCCCGTGCCTGTACTACGGCGACGAGATCGGCATGGGCGACAACATCTGGCTGCCGGACCGTGACGCGGTCCGCACGCCGATGCAGTGGACGCCGGACCGCAACGCGGGCTTCTCGACGGCCGACCCCGGCAAGCTGTACCTGCCGCTGGTGCAGTCGCTCGTCTACCACTACGGCAACGTCAACGTGGAGTCGCAGCTCGCGCAGCCGACGTCGTTGCTGCACTGGGTGCACGGCATGCTCGCGGTGCGCCGTCAGCACCGCGCGCTGGGGCTGGGCTCGTTCGAGGTGGTGCCGAACGACAACGACGCGGTGCTGACGTTCCTGCGGCGCACGGACGACGAGACGGTGCTGGTGGTCGCGAACCTCGCGGCGACCGCGCGCGCGACGACCGTGCGCCTGCCCGCGCACGTGGGGTGGCACCTGCGCGACGTGTTCGGCGGCGCGCACTTCCCGCCGGTGCGGGACGACGGCACGCTGACGTTCACGCTCGGGTCCCGCGACTTCTACTGGCTGGAGCTGACCGCCCCGTGATCCTCGACGCGCTGCCGCCCGACGACGTCGCCCACGAGGTCGTCGAGCTGCTGCGCGCGTGGTTGCCGGAACGCCGCTGGTACCCGGCGAAGGGTGTCGACGCGCGGCTGACGCCGGTCGGTGCCGTGCACCTGGGCGACGAGGTCCGCGTGCTGCTGGTGCACGCGCGGGCGGGAGCGGTGGACGTCGTGCTGCAGGTGCCGGTGCTGCTGCTCGCCGACGCGGGCGACGCCGACCCGGCCGCGGTGCTGGGCACGGCGGGCGGGCGCTCGGTCCTCGACGCGGCCGGGGACGCGCGGTTCCTCGCGGCGTGGCTCGCGCACGCGGACGGCCCCGGCGCGGACGTGGACGTGACGGTGGCGCGGGTCGTGACGGGCGAGCAGTCGAACACGTCGGTCGTGCTGCCGGGGCGCGACGGCGTCCCGCGCGGGATCCTCAAGGTGCTGCGGACGCTCGCGGGCGGCGAGAACCCCGACATCGACGTGCCGCGGCGCCTGGTCGAGGCGGCGTGGGACGGCGTGCCGGCGCCGCTCGCGTGGGCGCGGGCGCGGTGGCAGGCACAGGACGGCAGCGAGGCCGTCGGGTACCTCGGCGTGCTGAGCGCGTTCGTGCCGGGCGCGCAGGACGGGTTCGAGCTGGCGTGCGACCACGCGCGCGACGGGCGCGCGTTCGGGGACCTGGCGCGCGAGCTGGGTGCGACGGTGGCGGGCATGCACGACGCGCTCGTGCGGGCGTTCGACCGGCAGGAGGCGCCGGACGGCGGCGCGGCGCTCGCGCGTGCGCTGCTGGACCGGCT
>JAEYNO010000246.1 GCA_023412515.1 Actinomycetes bacterium | reverse complement strand
TGGACGTCGCGCAGGTGCGCGAGGCCCACGGTCTCGAGCGCCTGCTCGACGGCCTCGGGCGTCGACGTCCGACGCCGCAGGAGCGCGAGCGGCCCGCGGCCCGCCCCCGCCCGGGACGCCGCCGCGGCGGCCCGCACCGCCGGGAGGAACGCATGACCGAGCAGCAGCCCACCCGCGCACCGGTGAGCACCGCCTCCGCGGTGACCGCGCCGCCGGACGCCGGCGGCCTGGACCCGCAGGCGCTCGAGGCCGTCATCGCGGCGCCGGGCTCCCGGTTCCGGCACGACTACCTCGAGGTCCGCGGCCTGCGGGTCGTGTTCGACGGGTTCGTCGCGGTCGACGGCGTCGACCTCACCGTCACGCAGGGCGACCTGCGCTTCCTCATCGGCCCCAACGGCGCCGGCAAGACGACGGTCGTCGACGCGATCACGGGCCTCGCACCCGCCACGGGCTCGGTGCAGTTCGGCCGCGTCGACCTGCTGGGCAGGCCGTCGCACCGGATCGTGCGGGCCGGGGTCGGGCGCACGTTCCAGACCGCGAGCGTGTTCGACGAGCTGACGGTGCTGCAGAACCTCGACATCGCGGCGGGCGCCGGGCGTGGCCCGCTGACGCTGCTGCGTCGACGCCGCGGCGTGCCGCCGGAGGTCGAGGCGGCGCTGGAGACGGTCGGGCTCGCGCACGTGCGGGACCTGCCCGCGGGCGTGCTCGCGCACGGGCAGAAGCAGTGGCTCGAGATCGGCATGCTGCTGGTCCAGGACGCGCGCCTGCTGCTGCTCGACGAGCCGGTCGCGGGCATGAGCCAGGCCGAGCGCGAGCAGACCGGGCTGCTGCTGCAGCGCATCGGCGAGCAGCGCACGGTCGTCGTCGTCGAGCACGACATGGAGTTCCTGCGGGCGTTCGCCGCGTCGGTGACCGTGCTGCACCAGGGGCGCGTCCTCGCCGAGGGCACGGTCGCGCAGGTGCAGGCCGACCCGCGGGTCGTCGAGGTGTACCTGGGGACGGGTGCGCACGGGCGGGGCCGCGGCGCCGCGGGCGCCACGACCACGTCGAGCACGGAGGTGGAGTGATGCTGCAGCTGCGGGGCGTGCACGTCGGGTACGGGCGCACGGCCGTCGTGCACGGCGTGGACCTCGAGGTGCCGGCGGGGGCGGTCGTCGCCGTCATGGGGCACAACGGCGCGGGCAAGACGACGCTGCTGCGCGCGGCCGTCGGGCTGCTGCCCGTGCGCGCGGGCACGGTCCTGCTCGACGGGCAGGACGTCACGCGGTGGCGCCCGCACCGGCGCGTCCGCGCCGGGCTCGCGTACGTGCCGCAGGGGCAGCAGTCGTTCGGGCAGCTCACGGCGCGCGAGAACCTGCAGCTCGTCGCGGACGTCGCCGGCGCGGCCGGCGCGCGGCGCGTCGACGAGGCGCTCGACCTGTTCCCCGCGCTGCGCGGTCTGCTGGGACGGCGTGCGGGTCTGCTGTCGGGCGGGCAGCGGCAGCAGCTCGCGATCGCTCGCGCCCTGGTCACCGGGCCGCGGCTGATCGTGCTGGACGAGCCCACCGAGGGCATCCAGCCGTCGGTCGTCGCGGAGATCGAGGACGCGGTCGTGCAGCTCGCCGCCGGCGGCGGGCTGTCGGTGCTGCTGGTCGAGCAGCACGTGGGCTTCGCGCTCGCGGCGTCGTCGCGGTACCACGTGCTGCAGTCCGGGCGCGTCACCGCGAGCGGGGCCGGGGGTGCGGCGCGCGAGGCGGACGTCCGTGCCGCGATGGCGCTGTGACGCGCGCGCGGGTGACGTGGGCGGTCGGCCCGCGGGCGGAGGTCTAGGGTCGTGACCATGGTGGACGGGCGGCGACCGGGCGCCGGTGACGCGCCCGCGGTCGAGGCGGCGGGTGCGGACGCGCCGGCCGTGTCGCTGCGCGAGCAGGTCTACCACCGGCTGCGCGACGAGATCCTCAACGGGCGCGTGTCGCCGCGCGAGCGGCTCACCGAGCCCAAGCTGTCGCGCGCGTTCGAGGTGTCCCGCACGCCCGTGCGCGAGGCGCTGTCGCGCCTGCTGTCCGACGGACTGGTCGAGCGCACCGACTTCGGCTACGCGGTGGTCGTGCCGTCGCTGGAGGACCTGCGCAACCTGTACGAGCTGCGCATCACGCTCGAGCTGCGCGGCATCGCCCGTGCGATCGAGAACCCGCAGGTCCGGCACGACGACGTGCTGCTGCGGGCCGAGCTCGCGCGGTGGGACGAGATGCGCGACGTCGTGCCCGCCCCGGACCCGAGCTTCGTGCTGCGCGACGAGGGGTTCCACCAGGTGCTGTCCCGCGCGTCGGGCAACGCGCAGCTCACCGACGCCCTGGTCACCGTGAACCAGAAGATCCGCGCGGTGCGCATGCACGACTTCGTCGAGGAGGACCGCATCACCGCGACGATCGACGAGCACCGCGAGATCCTCGGGCTCGTCATCGAGCGGCGCCTGCCCGAGTCGCTCACGGCGCTGCACAAGCACGTGGGGGAGTCGCTCGAGGTCGTCATGGAACGCGCGACGCACGCGATGGCGCGCATGGCGACGGCCGGCTGAGCCCACGCCGGCGGCGCCCCCCGCGTCCGTAACGCACCGTTCACGCCGCGGCGTGCCGGGTGAAACACCCCCTTCCTACGGTCGGGATACCGGGGTGTATACAGCCCCGTCGACCTCCGGGCCCGCCCGGACCGACCCCAGGGGCAGCCCGTGTTCGACACCCTCCTCGTGGCCAACCGTGGCGAGATCGCCGTCCGCGTGCTGCGCACCGCGCGCGCCCTCGGCCTGCGCACCGTCGCCGTGTTCTCCGACGCCGACGCGGCCGCGCCGCACGTGCGCCTCGCCGACGCCGCGGTCCGCCTCGGGCCCGCCCCCGCCGCCGAGTCGTACCTGCGCGCCGACGCCGTGCTCGAGGC
>JAEYNO010000229.1 GCA_023412515.1 Actinomycetes bacterium | reverse complement strand
GCTCGACGGCGTCGGGCAGGATGCCATTGACGATGGGCGCCGCGCCGAAGAAGGCGCGCGCCTGCGCCACGTCGCCGGCCGCCCAGACGTTGGGCGCGCTGGTGCGCATGCTGTCATCCACCAGGATTCCTTGCCCGACAGCGATCCCCGAGCCGTCCAGGAAGCCGGTTGCCGGCTTGACACCCGTGCCGACCAGCAGCAGTTCGGCTGGCAGCGTCTCTCCGTTGTCCAGCGTGACGCTCGCGGGATTGCCACCCCTGCCGTGCACGGACACCACGGTGCGGCCGAACATCAGAACGATGCCGCGCTCGCGGAACGCCGTCGCGACGATCTCCGCCGCCGGGGTGTCGAGGTAGCCGGGCAGCGCGTGCGCTTGCCGCTCGACCACGATGACCTGTTTGCCGGCCTTCGCCAGAACCTCGGCCGCGTGCAGGCCGACCAGCCCGGCGCCGAGCACCACGGCCGTCTTCACCCGAGACCCGGCGTCGCGCAGCGCCAGCGCATCGTCCAGCGTGCGCAGCACGTGGAAACGCATGTCCTTCAGTCCGTCTACCGGCGGGATCGCGGGCGTGGCGCCGGTCGCCAGCAGCAGGCGCTCATACCGCCACTCCGCGCCGGACGCCGTCCGCGCCACCGAGGTCTCCGTGTCTATGGACACCAACTCCTCGCCACAGCGCAGGTCTACGGCCTGTTCGGCAAACCACGCCGCGTCCTTCAGCGCGACGCGCTCCGGTTGAGAGCGGCCGGACACCACGTAGGGCAGGATGGTCGGCGAATAGGGCCGGTGCGCCTCGCGGGTCAGCATGGTCAGCGGGCCCTCGGCGTCCCAATGGCGGATCGCCGTCACCGCCTCCAGGCCGGCGTGGCTGGCGCCGACGACGAGGTAGCGGGTGTGCAGCATCGTCGGTCCCCTCAGTCGTTCTCGTTGAGCCACACCGGGCTGTCCAGTGCCTGGCCGGTGGCCGCGGCTTTGAACGCCATCTCGATGCAGCGGGCGAAGTGCGCGTCGGTGATGTCGGCACCGGCCAGGCCGCCGATGACGCTGACCGACGGAATCATGTGCCGTGCCCGGTACAGCGCCCCCAGCACCTCCTGGTACACCGGCCCGGTGTTCCAGCCGTAGCTGACCGCGCGGTCCACCACGGCGATGGCCGACACTTTGGACAGCGCCCGCGCCATTGCCTCCACCGGGAAGGGCCGCATCGTCTTCACCTTGATGAGCCCCACGCGCTTGCCGGCGCTGCGCAGTGCATCCACCGCGTCCTTGGCCGCCCCGGTCATCGAGCCGATGGTGACCAGCGCCACCTCGGCATCCTCCAGTCGGTATTCCTCAACCAGCGGCGCGTGGTACCGCCCTGTCAGGCGACCCCACTCGGCGTGCGCGTCCTCGATGACGCGCAACGCGTTCTGCATGCCGTTGCACAGGCCCTTGCGGTAGCGCACGAACATGGACGGCCCCGGCCCGCCGGCGCCGCCGGTCAGCGGGTCCACCGCCATCGGCCGCAATGGGTCGAGCGCGGCGTGCCAGTTGACGTTCTTCTCGCCGAGGAAGTCATCGACCGCCGCCTGCTCCGGCAGTTCGGCCCGCGCCACGCCGTAGCTCAGGTAGTTGCCGTCGTGGTTGACGTTGACGGGGAGCATCACGTCGCGGTGCTCGGCGATGCGGTAGGCCATGATGGTGGTGTCCAGCACCTCCTGCACGGTCTCGCAGTACATGTGGATCCAGCCGCAGTCGCGGACGGTCATGGCGTCCTGCTGGCCGCCCCAGACGCACTGCGGTGTCAGCATGTCGCGCGTCACAAGCGAGGCCACCATCGGCAGCCGCAGGCCCGGCGTGCGCACATAGGGCTCGAACATGAAGGCCAGACCGGGGCCGCAGGTGGCGGTGTAGGTGCGGGCACCGGCCAGCGCCGCGCCCTGGAGCGCGGAGAGCACACTGTGCTCGCCATCCAGGTTCAACAGTTCGGCATCAAGCGTACCATCGGCGATGAACTGCGAGACGTACTCGACCAGCGAGGATTGCGGCGTGATCGGGTAGACCGCGACCACGTCGGGTCGGGACAGCACCACGCCCCAGGCGGCGGCTTCGTTGCCGTCGCAGACGATGGTCTTCGGCTCGGCCGGCAGCGTGGCGGTATCAGCCATTGGACTCCTCCACCATGGCGATGGCGCGGTGCGGGCACTCGCGGGCGCAGATGCCGCAGCCTTTGCAGACGCGCAGGTCGATGTCGAACCATGCCGGCTTCTCGACAATGCATTGCACCGGGCAGTACAGCCAGCACACGGCGCATTTCACGCACTTGGCGCGCTCGACCACCGGCCGAAGCGCCCGCCAGTCGCCGGGCATCAGGGTGGTGAGCTGCGTCGCCACCGGGCAGAGGTCGTCTGGGGCACTGTTGGGGGGAACGGCGTCAGGTGCGGGCTTCATAGCCACCCTCCGTGCGCCGGTAGACCTTGGCTTCGGTATAGCCGCGCTCGACGGCTTTCAGGTTCTGCGCCAGCCCGGCGTCGCGGAAGTCCGCGGCCTCGATGCCGTCCTTCAGCGCCTTCAGCGACACCAGACCAGTTGTCCGGGCAAAGGCACCGAGCATGACCGAATTGGTGATCGGCCGCTTGAAGATCTCCATCGCGATGCCGACCGCGTCGCACATCCCAACGGTGTCGACAGCGTCGGGAAGAGCAAGATCGTCGAGCGGGCGTCTGGTGGCCTGCACCAGGGTGCCGTTCCCGGCCATGCCGTCGAAGATGTTGACCGCACGCCCGACCGTCGGGTCGATGCACACCAGCGTGTCGGGGTGGTAGATGTTGGTCATGGCGCGGATCTCCCGCTCGTCCACGCGCAGGCAGGCCGACACCGGGGCGCCGCGCCGCTCGAAGCCGAAGGATGGGATGGCGACCGCGTGCTTGCCCTCGGCGACCAGGGCCTTGGCCAGGATCTCGGCGGCGAGCACGGTGCCCTGCCCGCCGCGTCCGTGAATGCGGATCTCGTGCATGGAATCTCCTTCGGAGGGACGCCAGCAGGCGTCCGCCCGGCGGTGCGTGACGGCAGGGGTCAGGCGAGCGCCTTGGCCTTTTCGGCTTTCGCCTTCAGGCGCTCCACCGTCTTGGAGACACTGACGACGAAGCGGCCGTGACGCGCCTTGCAGATGGTGTCCAGGGGATCCTTGGCGACGATCTCCAGCGTCACGGCGCGGCCCTGCAGTTCCGCCACCGTCACCGTGATCTCCACCCACATCCCGGCCAGCGTGGGAGCGGTGTGGTCCAGCTCGACACGAGCGCCGACGGTGTCCTCGTCGGCATCCAGATGTTCCAGCAGGAAATCGCGGCACGTCTGTTCGATGTCGCGCAGCAACTCCGGCGTGGCGTAAACGCGCCCCTCCTCACCCATGAACCCGATGGTGCGGTCGCGGTCGACGATGATGCGCTTGGTGGTGCCGATGCCGGTGGTCAGGCTGGGCTTCATGGGTGTGTTTCCTTCCATCTTTGCGGGATCTTGCGCAGGGGCCCTTTCCGGGCTTCGGATGATCGCTCTGGGATCAATATCCTCATTTTTTTTGTTGGCGTCCAGCTTAATACGCATTATCGTACCAATAAGCGGTTTATGCAAGTCGCATTGTTCGTTGGCCCAGCAAGCAATGCCGCTGCCGCTGCAATCCTCAAAAGAAAATGGAAGGAAGCGCAGCACCATGAAGGCGTACGGATCCGGTCTTCGGACCACCATCAGCGCAGGCGCACTGGCGTTCACGCTGGCTCTTCAGCCTGTTGCTTCCCATGCCGCGGAGCCGCCGATCAAGATCGGCGCCATCCTGTCGGTCACGGGGGGCGCCTCCTTCCTGGGTGATCCCGAGAAGAAGGTGCTGGAGTTGTTCACCGACCGCATCAACAAGGAGGGAGGGGTGAAGGGGCGCAAGCTTCAGCTCACCGTCTACGACGACGCGGGTGCGGCCGACAAGGCGGCCAGCTTCACCAAGCGCCTGATCGAGAGTGACGGCGTGGACCTCATCATCGGCGGCACCACCACCGCCACCACCATGGCCGCGGTACCGCTGGTTGAGAAGGCGGAGATTCCCTTCATCTCGCTGGCCGGCGCGGTGGTGATCATCGAGCCGATGAAGAAGTGGGTGTTCAAGACTCCGCACACCGACCGCCTCGCCGCGGAGAAGGTGTTCGCCGACATGAAGAAGCGCGGCCTGACCAAGGTCGGCTTGATCTCCGAGGATGCCGGGTTCGGCAAGTCCGGCCACGATCAGTCGGTGCTGGTGGCGAAGGACTTCGGCATCGAAATCGTCGCCGACGAGGTCTATTCGCCCAAGGACCCGGACGTCACCGCCCAGCTCACTCGCCTGAAGAATGCGCCGGGCGTGCAGGCGGTGTTCAACTTCGGATTCGGCCAGGGGCCAGCCATCGTCACCCGCAACTACCAGCAGCTTGGGATATCCCTTCCGCTGTACCAGAGCCACGGCGTGGCGTCCAAGGAGTACATCAAGCTCGCCGGCCCGGCCAGCGAGGGCGTGCGCCTACCCGCCTCCGGGCTGGTGATCGCCGACCAGCTTCCGGCCACCAACCCGCAGAAGCCGGTGGTGACCACCTTCAAGAAGATCTACGAGGACACGTTCAGGAGCGAGGCGTCGGCCTTTGCCGGCCACGCTTATGACGGGCTGATGATCGCGCTGGCTGCCATCAACCGGGCCGGCAGCACCGACAAGGCCAAGGTGCGCGACGAGATCGAGAAGACCTCCAGCTTCATCGGCACCGGCGGCATGGTGACCATGTCGGCCAAGGACCACATGGGCCTCAAGCCGGACGCATTTTACATGGTCGAGATTCGCAAGGGCGAATGGGCGCTCATCGACTGACGAGCACCACCACCCGCGGGGGGGGGGGGGGGAGGGCCGGCCCCCCCCCCCCCCCCCCGGGGGGGCCCCGGGGGGGGGGGGGCCGCGCGTCCCGCGAGGGTCGCCCGCCCGCGATGAACGACGTCGCGGCGCTCGCGGGCGTGAGCCACCAGACGGTGTCGCGCGTGCTCAACGACCACCCGAGCGTGCGCCCGGCGACGCGTGAGCGCGTGCTCGACGCGATCGCGACGCTCGGCTACCGGCCCAACCTCGCGGCGCGCGCGCTCGTGACGCGGCGCACCGGCACGATCGGCGTCATCACGCCTGCGACCGTGCTGTTCGGCCCGACGAGCACCCTGGTCGCGATCGAGCGTGCGGCGCGCGACGTGGGGCACTACGTGTCGGTCGCGACGCTGCGGGACTTCAGCGGCCGCGAGGTCGGCGACGCGGTCGAGCACTTCCTCGCGCAGGGCGTCGACGGCGTGGTCGTCGTGGCGCCGAGCACGGGCACGATCGACGCGGTCGCGGACGTGCGGGCGCCCGTGCCGGTGGTGCTGGTGACGTCGGGGCGCGAGGGCGTCGCGGTGCCGACGGTCGCGGTGGACCAGGTGGCGGGCGGGCGGCTCGCGACCGAGCACCTGCTGGCGTCGGGTCGGCGGACGGTCGTGCACGTCGCGGGGCCGCTCGAGTGGTACGACGCGCGGGACCGGCTGCGGGGCTGGCAGGAGGCGCACGAGGCCGCGGGCCTGGCGGTCCCGCAGCACCGCGTGGGCGGGTGGCGCGCGGCGGACGGGTTCGCGGTGGGTCGCGCGCTGGTGCGCGACGGGCTGCCGGACGCGGTGTTCGCGGCGAACGACCAGCTCGCGCTGGGCCTGCTCGCGGCGTTCGCCGAGGCGGGGGTGCGCGTGCCGCGGGACGTCGCGGTCGTGGGGTTCGACGACGAGCCGGGCGCGGAGTTCTACGCGCCGCCGCTGACGACGGTGCGGCAGGACTTCGCCGAGCTCGGCCGGCGGGCCGTCGCGGCGCTGGTCGAGGCGATGGGCGGGCGCGTGCCGGAGGTCGCGTCGATCGCACCCGAGCTCGTCGTCCGCGCGTCGTCCGGGTCGGGCCGGGACGTCTGACCGGGTGCTGGCACCACGGCTATGTGAGCGTTAACATGACGTCGGCCGAACGCACGCCGGCCGACCCGACCACGACACCCGGGCGACGACGACCGGGGAGGGAGCAGCACGCGATGGGGCAGCAGCGAACGGACGCGCGCACCGCGATCGAGCAGGGCCGCACGGCCCTCGGCATCGAGCTCGGCTCGACGCGCATCAAGGCCGTCCTGGTCGGCGAGGACCACGTGCCGCTCGCGTCCGGCGGGCACGCGTGGGAGAACCAGTACGTCGACCGTACGTGGACGTACTCGCTCGAGGCCGTGTGGGAGGGCCTGCGCGCCGCGGTCGCGGAGCTCCTCGACGACGCCGAGCGGCAGCACGGCGTGCGGCCCGCGACCCTCGGCGCCATCGGCGTCTCGGCGATGATGCACGGCTACCTCGCGTTCGACGACGCCGACGAGCTGCTCGTGCCGTTCCGCACGTGGCGCAACACGTCCACGGGTGCCGCGTCCGCCGAGCTCACCGAGCTGCTCGGCTACAACATCCCCCTGCGCTGGTCGGTCGCGCACCTGCACCAGGCGGTCCTCGACGCCGAGCCGCACGTGCCCGACGTCCGCTTCGTCACGACCCTCGCGGGCTACGTGCACTGGCGCCTGACGGGCCGCAAGGTCCTCGGCGTCGGCGACGCGTCCGGCATGTTCCCGGTCGACCCCGCGACGCACGACTACGACGCCGACCTCGTCGCGCGCTTCGACGCGCACGTGGGCGACCGGCTGGCCGGCGGCCTGCGCGACCTGTTCCCGCAGGTGCTCGTCGCCGGCCAGGACGCGGGCGCGCTCACAGCCGAGGGGGCCGCGCTGCTCGACCCGACCGGCACGCTGCGGGCCGGGATCCCGCTGTGCCCGCCCGAGGGCGACGCCGGGACCGGCATGGTCGCGACCAACTCGGTCGCGCGACGCACCGCCAACACGTCGGTCGGCACGTCGATCTTCGCGATGGTCGTGCTCGAGAAGCCGCTCGCGACCGTGCACCACGAGATCGACCTCGTGACGACGCCCGCGGGCGACCTCGTCGCGATGGTGCACTGCAACAACGGCGCGAGCGAGCTCGGCGAGTGGGCCGGCGTGTTCGGCCGGTTCGCGACCGCGCTCGGCGCGCAGGCCACGCCCGACGAGGTGTTCGGCGTGCTGCTGCGCGAGGCCCTCGAGGGCGCCGCCGACGGCGGCGGCCTGCTGTCGTACAACTACCTGTCGGGCGAGCCGATCACGGGCCTGGAGGAGGGGCGGCCGCTGGTCGTCCGGACGCCCGGCAGCGACCTGTCGCTCGCCAACCTCATGCGCACGCAGGTGTACGGCGCGTTCGCGACGCTGAGCCTGGGCATGCGGATCCTCGCGGCCGAGGGCGTGGGCGTCGACGCGATGTTCGCGCACGGCGGCATGTTCCGGACCGCGGGCGTCGCGCAGCGGCTGCTCGCCGCGGCCGTGGGTGCGCCCGTGGCCGTCGGCCGGACCGCCGGCGAGGGCGGCGCGTGGGGCATCGCGGTGCTCGCCGCGTACCTCGTGCACGGCGGGGACGCCGACCTCGGCACGTACCTCGCGCAGCGCGTGTTCGCGGACGCCGAGCTCGAGGTCGTCGAGCCCGACCCCGCCGACGTCGCGGGCTACGCCACCTACCTCGAGCGCTACACGGCCGGCCTCGCGATCGAGCGCGCCGCGACCGAGGCGATCTGACCCGACCCCGACCGAGCGGCGGCCCGTCGACGCGGGCCGCGGCACCGGCGCCGACCGCGCCGGACCACCCGTGCCCGCCCGGGCACCGACGCTGGAGGCCCGATGTCTTCCCTGGACGCCTACCCGTCCGCCGTCCGCGAGCAGGTCGCCGCGGCGCGCGCGAAGGTCAGCGCGCTGCACGCCGAGCTGCCCCGCTGGGGCCTGGTCGTGTGGACCGCCGGCAACGTGTCGCAGCGTGTCGTCGTCGACCCCGCCGGCCCGAGCGAGCGCGACCTGCTCGTCATCAAGCCGTCGGGCGTGACGTACGACGAGCTGACGCCCGAGTCGATGGTCGTGTGCGACCTCGACGCGAACCTGATCGAGGGCGACCGCGCGCCGTCGTCCGACACCGCCGCGCACGCGTACGTGTACACGCACATGCCCCACGTGGGCGGCGTCGTGCACACGCACTCGACGTACGCGACGGCGTGGGCGGCGCGCGCCGAGCCCGTGCCGTGCGTGCTGACGATGATGGCCGACGAGTTCGGCGGCGACATCCCGATCGGGCCGTTCGCGCTCATCGGCGACGACTCGATCGGCCGCGGCATCGTCGAGACGCTGCGCGAGTCGCGCAGCCCCGCGGTGCTCATGCGCAACCACGGCCCGTTCACGATCGGCAAGGACGCCAAGGCCGCCGTGAAGGCCGCGGTCATGGTCGAGGAGGTCGCCCGGACCGTCCACATCAGCCGGCAGCTCGGCGAGCCGCTGCCGATCGCGCAGAGCGACATCGACTCGCTGTACGCCCGTTACCAGAACGTCTACGGCCAGCACTGACCTGGCGATCGAGGGAGATGCACCGATGAGCAAGGCCTACCCGGACCAGGAGATCTGGTTCTTCACCGGCTCGCAGGACCTGTACGGCGAGGAGACGCTGCGCCAGGTCGCCGAGCAGTCGCAGGAGGTCGCGGCGGCGCTGGACGCGTCGGGCGACGTGCCCGCGAAGGTCGTCTGGAAGCCCGTCCTCAAGGACTCCGAGGCGATCCGCCGCGCGATGCTCGACGCGAACGCCGACGACAAGGTGCTCGGCGTCGTCACGTGGATGCACACGTTCAGCCCCGCCAAGATGTGGATCACGGGCCTGGACCTGCTGCGCAAGCCGCTGCTGCACCTGCACACGCAGGCGAACGTCGAGCTGCCGTGGGACACCATCGACTTCGACTTCATGAACCTCAACCAGGCCGCGCACGGCGACCGCGAGTACGCGTACATCGCGACCCGCCTGGGCCTGGCGCGCACCACCGTCTCGGGTCACGTGTCGAACCCGGCCGTGACCGCGCGCATCG
>JAEYNO010000093.1 GCA_023412515.1 Actinomycetes bacterium | reverse complement strand
CCCCAGCAGCACGCGCGGCCGGCCGCGCTGCGCCTCGCCATTCGGCGCGGTGTGGATGGCGTGGATCAGGCCCTCGTCGATCAGCGCGCCGGTGATGGCGGAGACAGTGGTGCCGCTCAGCTGCGTGCGCTCGCAGATTTCGACGCGCGAGATCTCGCCGTGCCCGCGAATGGTCTCGAGGACATGGTACTTGTTGATCTCCCGCATCAGCAGCGGATCGGCGATTTTCACGGCCACGCGCTCTTCTCCAACGGCGAGTGCGATTTAGTTCTTCGACTATATCAAAATACTCAATGCCAATCGGTCTCATTCTCGCGCCGCCCATCGCATTTCGTCAGATAATATCTTTATATCAATACATTAGGTGTCCTCGCCGCGGCTGCGGCGGGCGGCTGAGGTACGTTCCTCTTGCACCTTTAATACGGGATGCGTAAAAAGTAGCAAGTGGCGACGGCGGGAAAGCTGCGCCATGGCGGCCGGAAGGACAATCGGGAGGCCGCCACGTGGACAGGAGGAGAGATCCATGAAGCGTATTGCGCTTGCCGCCATAATGGCGCTTGCGGCGGTGCTGCCCAGCCAGGCCCAGACCGTCGTCAAACATCTGCATATCGAATCGATCCCGGGACAGGTGGAACTGCTGAACCAGGCTGCGGCCGAGTTCATGGCCGCCAATCCCGACATCAAGATCGAGCTGCCGTTCCTCGAGAACGAGGCGTTCAAGGCCAAGCTCACCACGCTGCTGCAGTCGGCCGATGCGCCGGACGTGTTCCACTCGTGGGGTGGCGGCGTGTTCGAGGAGCAGGCCAAGGCCGGCTTCCTCCGTCCGATCGAGGGCGTGCTGTCGCAGGAAGCCAAGGACAATGTGGGCCAGGCCGGCGTTTCGGCCTTCACCGCTGCTGATGGCCACATGTACGGCGTTGCCCGCGACGTGAGCGAAGTCGTGCTGTGGTACAACAAGGCCCTGTTCGAACAGGCCGGCGTCGACCCGGCGAGCATGAGCACCTGGGACGGTTTCCTCGCCGGCGTGCAGAAGTTCAAGGATGCCGGCATCACCCCGATCGCCGTTGGCGCCAAGGACAAGTGGCCGGCCCACTTCTGGTGGTCCAAGCTCGTCGTCCGGCTCGCCGGCAAGGACGGCTTCGAGGCCGCCGCGCGTGGTGAAGGCGATGGCTTTGCCGGCGAGGACTTCGTCAAGGCTGGCGAGTACTTCCTGCAGCTCGCCGCGCTCGAACCGTGGCAGCAGGGCTTCCTCGCCGCCAGCTATGGCGATGCCTCGGGCTATTTCGGCGACGGCAAGGCCGCGATGCACCTGATGGGGGACTGGGACTACGGCGCCATGAAGGACAACTCGGCCAACAAGCAGGGTATTCCGGATGACCAGCTGGGCATCCTCCCCTTCCCCACCATTGAAGGTGGCAAGGGCGACCCGACCGATACTCTCGGCGGCCTCGGCGGCATCGCGTTCTCCAAGAATGCCTCGGACGCCGCGGTCAAGTGGGTCGAGTTCTTCAACTCGCCCGAAGTACAGAAGCGTTTCGCTGACGCCGCGTACTACATCCCGATCGCCAAGGGTGCGGCCGACGGAATGACCAACCCCTTCAAGGCGCAGATCGCCAAGAACATCGGCGGCGCCCACTGGCATGCCAACTTCTTCGACCAGGCCCTGGGCCCGAATGTCGGCGGCGTCGTCAACGACGTGTCGGCGGAACTGGCTGCCAACTCGATCAGCGCCCAGGAAGCGGCCGAGCTGATCAAGGAAGCCGTGGACGAGTCGCTCTGACGATCTGACTTATGGCGACGGGCGGGCTGCTGCCCGTCGCCTTCTGGCCCGAACGGAGAGCGGGCTATCGGCACCCAGGGGGAGGACGGTCGCGTGACCACCAGCACCATCGCGACGGCAGCGAGCGTTCCGGCCATTCCGCGGCGGCGACGCTACATGGAGCGCAAGAGCCTCGTGCCCTTGCTGCTGTTCCTGCCGCCGGCCCTCATTCTCTTCACGCTGTTCGTCGTCCTGCCGATGGTGGACGCGGCAACCTTCTCGTTCTTCAACTGGAACGGCTACGGCCCCATCACCGACTTCGTCGGCTTCGACAACTATGCCGACGTGCTGACGCACCGGAATTTCGGCACGGCGGTCCGCAACAGCCTCATCGTCGTTGCCGTATCGCTGCTTATCCAGCTGCCGCTCGCCATGTGGTGCGCGATTGCGCTCTCTGAGCGCGGCATGGGCATCAACATGATGCGCACGCTGTTCTTCCTGCCCTTCATGCTTGCGGAAGTCGCGGCGGGTCTGATCTGGAAGTTCGTCTACGACGGCAATTACGGCCTGCTGCCGGCGGTTGGCAGCGCCATCGGCGTCGAGATGCCCTTCGTGCTGGGCGACAAGACCTGGGTCATCCCCGCCATCATGCTGGTGATCACCTGGAAGTACTTTGGCTTCCACATGATGATCTATATCGCGGGCCTGCAGTCCATTCCCTCCGAGGTGATCGAGGCGGCGCGGCTCGACGGCGTCAAGCGCTGGCAGATCGTGCGCCACATCAAGATTCCGATGATCCGCTCGGCGATCGTCATCTCGGTGTTCTTCGCCATCACCGGCGCGCTGCAGTTGTTCGACCTGATCATTCCGCTCAGCAATGGCGGGCCTTCGCACTCCAGCCACACCATCGTGACCTTCCTCTACCAGTTCGGCATCCTGCGTATGAACCTGGGCTTTGGCGGCGCGGTCAGCGTGCTGCTGTTCATCGCCTGCGTGATCGTCGCGCTGGCTTATCGCCGTGTGCTGTTCAAGGCGGAGCAAAACTGATGTCGACGACCACCAGGAAGCGCCGTCGTCCCGCGATTTCGGGGGTTCAATGGCTGACGCTATTCATCGTGGCTGCCTTTGTGATCGTGCCGTTCTACACCACGGCGTTGGGCGGGTTTAAGGAGATCGGCGAACTGCGGGTCAATCCGTTCGGCCTGCCGGCGAGCTGGGATCCGGTGCGGTTCGCGGAAATCCTCGGTGGGCCGCGTTACTTCTCGTCGCTGGGGAACTC
>JAEYNO010000173.1 GCA_023412515.1 Actinomycetes bacterium | reverse complement strand
GCGCCGACCCGGCGCAGGCCGCGTGCTTCGGCGTCGAGGCGCACGGGCTCGCGGGCGACCGCCTCGCGGCCGCCGTCGGACCCCTCGGCTACCTGGCCCGCGAGCTGCTCGACGAGCTGCCGCGCGTGCTGGTCGAGCTGCGCGCGCGCTGAGCCGCTCCCGGACGCCCCGGCGCGACCGGCGCCCGATGGCGCAGACTGGTGCCGTGGACACACCTCGCATGAACGTCGAGTCGTTCAACCTCGACCACCGGACCGTCGCCGCGCCGTACCTCCGGCTCGCGGACCTCAAGGAGCTGCCGCACGGGGACGTGATCTCCAAGTTCGACGTGCGCTTCACGCAGCCCAACGTCGCGCACCTCGAGATGCCGGCCGTGCACTCGCTCGAGCACCTGTTCGCCGAGCACTCGCGGAACCACTCCGGCCGCGTGCTCGACTTCTCCCCCATGGGCTGCCAGACGGGCTTCTACCTCATGCTCGAGGGCCGCTGGACCACCGAGGAGGTCGCTGACCTGGTCGCCGCGACGCTCACCGACGTGCTCGGCGCGACCGAGGTGCCCGCGGCCAACGAGGTGCAGTGCGGCTGGGGCGCGAACCACACGCTGGCCGGTGCGCAGGACGCCGCGCGCGCGTTCCTCGCGCAGCGCGACGCGTGGGCCACGGTCACCGCGTGAGCACCGACCTGTCCGCGGCGCCCGGCGTGCGGGTCGACGCCGTCGTCGTCACGGCCATGGGCGTCGAGGCCTCGCCGTTCCTCGACCGCGCGACGGCCGTGGGCGACGAGCTCGAGGTCGCGGGGGCCGCGCGGCGCGTGCTCGACCTGGGCGGTCCGCGCGTGCTGCTCGTGACGTGCGGCATCGGCCTGGTCAACGCCGCGACCGCCGCCGCGCTCGCGCTGCACGGCTCGGGCGCCCGCGCGGTGCTCAGCGCGGGCTCGGCCGGCGGCATGGGTCTCGACGTGCGCGTGGGCGACGTCGTGGTCGGTGCCGACACGGTGTACGGCGCGGCCGACGCGCGCGTGTTCGGGTACGAGCTCGGGCAGGTACCGCGCATGCCCGCGCGGTACGAGGCCGACCCCGGGCTGCTCGCCGCCGCCACGGGCATCGACGCGGGCGGGCTCACGGTCCGCACGGGCACGATCCTGTCGAGCGACGTGTTCGTCGACGCCGAGCGCGTCGTCGGCATGCGCGCGTCGTTCCCCGGTGCGCTCGCGTGCGACATGGAGTCGGCCGCGCTCGCGCACGCCGCGCACCTCGCGGGCGTGCCGTTCGTGTCGGTGCGCGGCATCTCCGACCTGTGCGGCCCGATCGCGGGCGTCGACTTCTCGGCGCACGTCGACGACGCGGCCGAGCGGTCCGCCACGATCGTCCTCGGGCTGCTGGACGGCGTGCTCGCCGACGCCTGACCGCATCCCCGCGCGGCACGACGGGTCCGACGCCGACGTGCGCCGGACCCGTCGGCGCGTCCGGCGCCGGACGGCCGCCCGCGACGGCCGCGTGGACGGCAGCACGGCGCGGCCCGGCACCGAGGTCGTGCGACCCGACGAGTTCGCCGCGCAGCGCCGGTCGACAGGGAATGAGGTCGACCCGGCGCGGGTTGGCGTCACAGACTGGCGGCGCGCGGTGACGACGCCCGCGACCCCTCACCCGGCCCGAAGGCCACCCGGACCCGCACGCCCCGCCCGGGGCCCGACGCGACAGGCGACCCCCGTGACCGACCGCACCGACCAGCCGACGACCGTCGTCGAGCCGTCCGCCCGGACCGCCGACGCCGTCGAGGCCCCCACCGCGCTGTCCGCGCGCGACCGGCTCGCGATCGCGCTGCTCCTGGTTTCGACGTTCGTCGTGATCCTCAACGAGACGATCATGGGCGTCGCGCTGCCGCGCCTCATGCACGACCTCGACGTCACCGCGAGCACCGCGCAGTGGCTGACGACCGCGTTCCTGCTGACCATGGCCGTCGTCATCCCCGTGACCGGCTTCTTCCTGCAGCGCACCACGACCCGTGGCGCGTTCCTCACGGCCATGAGCCTGTTCGGCCTCGGCACGCTGATCTGCGCGCTCGCGCCCGGGTTCCCGGTGCTGCTCGCGGGCCGCGTCGTGCAGGCCATGGGCACCGCGGTCATGCTGCCGCTGCTCATGACCACGGTGATGACCGTGACGCCGCCGGCGTCGCGCGGCCGCACGATGGGCAACATCTCGATCGTCATCTCGGTCGCCCCCGCGCTCGGGCCGACGATCTCGGGCCTGATCCTGTCGGTGCTGTCGTGGCGGTGGATGTTCGGGCTCGTGCTGCCGATCGCCGCGGTCGCGCTCGTGCTGGGTGCGCTGCGCCTGCCGAACGTCACCGAGCCGCGCCAGGCGCGCGTCGACGTGCTGTCGGTGCTCCTGTCCGCGGTCGCGTTCGGCGGGCTCGTGTTCGGGCTGTCGAGCGTCGGCGAGGCCGCGCACGGCGGGTCGCGCGTCGCGACGGCCGCCACGCTGCTCGCGGGCGCGGCCGGCCTCACGCTGTTCGTCGCGCGGCAGGTCTGGTTGCAGCGCACCGACGCGGCGCTGCTCGACCTGCGCACGTTCCGCTCGCGGACCTTCGCGGTCGGCGTCGCGATGATGGCCGTCATGATGATGGCGCTGTTCGGCGTCATCATCATGCTGCCGATCTACGCGCAGGACGTGCTGGGCCTCGACACGCTGCGCACGGGCCTCATGCTGCTGCCGGGCGGTCTGCTCATGGGTCTGCTCGCGCCGCTCGTGGGGCGCGCCTACGACAAGGTCGGGCCTCGACCGCTGCTCGTGCCCGGCACGATCCTGGTGAGCACGGCCACGTGGGGCATGGCGCTGCTGCTCGGCGAGGGCAGCGCGCCGTGGATGGTCGTCGTGGCGCACCTGACCATGTCGGCGGGCCTCGCGCTGGTCTTCACGCCGCTGTTCACGTCGGCGCTCGGGTCGGTCGTGCCCGAGCGGTACTCGCACGGCAGCGCCGTGATCGGCACCGTGCAGCAGGTCGCGGGTGCGGCCGGCACCGCGCTGTTCGTCACGGTGCTGTCGGCCACGGCCGCGGGGCTGGCGGCCGACGGCGCGTCCTCCGCCGCCGCGACCGCCGGCGGCGTGCACGCGGCGTTCCTGGGCGGCGCGTTGCTGACGCTGCCCGCGATCGCCGCGGCGTTCGCCGTGCGCCCGGCCCCGGCGGGCACCGCCGCACCGACCCACCACTGAGCCACGCACCGCTGCTCCACGCACTGCTGCTCCCACGCGCCACCTGCGCGTCGGCGCGGCGCCACCGCACACCCCACCCGCCGACGGACACCGGTACGTCACCACGGACACCGGCACGCACCTGTCCGTGAAGCCGTATCGCTGTCCGTCGAGGTGACGCACGCCTGTCGCTCCCAGTGAGCGCGCCACGCCCGGCCCCACACGCTCGTCGACCGATGCCCCACCCCCCACCCGCCGACGGACACCGGTACGTCACCACGGACACCGGCGCGCACCTGTCCGTGAAGCCGTACCGGTGTCCGTCGCGGTGAGGCTGTGGATGCGGCGCGCACGTCGGCGCGCGGGTGCGGGATCGTGCCGGGATGCGCGAGGACCTCATGGCGGCAGCGGGGCGGCGGGTCGTGTCGAGCCGGGACGCCGAACGACTCGGGGTCGATGCGCGGGCGCTCCGCAGGGCGGCGAAGGACGGGCGCCTGGTCCGGGTGCGTCGCGACGCGTACGTCGACGGCGCGCGGTGGGGCCGAGCGACGGGGCCCGACCGGCACCTGGTGCAGGTCTCTGCGGCCGCACGGGCACTCCCGGACGCGGTGTTCTCCCACGAGAGCGCCGCTGCGGTGTGGGGACTGCCCGTGCTCGGCGGCTGGCCGTCGTCGGTCCGGGTGGTCGGTGCCTACCGCGGTGGCGGCCGCCGACTCGCGGGCGTCGTGCACCGCAGCTCGACGCTGGCGGTCGAGACGGAGTCCCGCGCGGGCATCCGCGTGACGACCTGCTCCCGCACCGTCGTCGACCTCGCCCGCGAGCGCCCCTTCGCGACGGCCCTCGCCGCGGCCGACCACGCGCTCCGTGCCGGCCTCGTGACCGAGGAGGAGCTCGCCCTGCTCGTGGCGTCGCTCGGGCCGCGGCGGGGGGTGCGGGGTGCACGGCACGTGGTGGCGCACGCCTGCGGGTTGGCCGAGTCCCCCGGCGAGTCGCTGAGCCGTGCGCGCATGATCGAGATCGGCCTGGTGCTGCCCGTGCTGCAGACCGAGATGCGTGACTCGAAGGGCCTGATCGGCCGCGTCGACTTCTGGTGGCCCACCCTCGGGATCGTCGGGGAGTTCGACGGGCGCGTGAAGTACCGGCAGGACGGGGTCGACGACCGGCGGAGCCCCGACGACCGGCTGTGGGACGAGAAGCTCCGCGAGGACAGGCTCCGCGCCGCCGGCTCCCGCGTGGTGCGGTGGACGTGGGACGACGCGTGGGACGTCGACCGCTTCGCGGACGTCATGCGCCGGGCCGGTGTGCCGCTCGCGAGCTGACCGACGATCATCAGCGCAGATCGCGACGACGCCGACCACGACCGCCCTCCCGGCAGGGCTGCGACGCCGACAGACGCACGGTCCGACGGGCGGACGCACCGTCGACGGACAGCCCCGCGGCCGACGGACAGCGGCGCACCACTGTCCGTCGTCCGTCGCAGTGTCCGTCGACGGAGGTGGGGGCGCGGTGCGGGGGGCGACGCGAGAGCACGCAGTGCGTGAGCGCGCGGTACGGGCACAGTGGGAGAGCACGCAGCGCGAGGGCGGCCGCGGTGAGTCGGCGCGGTGAGTGGCCGCGGTGAGTCGGCGCGGTGAGTGGGCTCGGTGAGTCGGCGCGGTGGGTGGGCTCGGTGAACGGGCTCGGCGAGTGGACTCGGCGGGCGGGCTCGGCTCGCCGGGCGGGCTCGGCTCGGCGGGCGGGCTCGGCTCGGCGGGCGGGCTCGGCGGGCGGGCTCGGTGAGCGGGCCGGACC
>JAEYNO010000150.1 GCA_023412515.1 Actinomycetes bacterium | reverse complement strand
GGCCGGGGCCTGGCCGGTGCCGCCGGACGGCGGGCCGTCAGGCGGGCGGGGGCGTCCCGTCGGCCTCGGCGGCGCGCGCGGCGTCGACGTCGGCCGCGAGCGTGCCCAGGTACAGCTGGACGACCTTGGGGTCGTTCATCAGCTCGCGGCCCGGCCCGGAGTAGGCGTTGCGCCCCTGGTCGAGGACGTACGCGCGGTCGCAGATCTGCAGCGCGCGGCGCGCGTTCTGCTCGACGATGACGACCGACACGCCCGCCTTGTTGATGCGGCGCGTGCGCAGGAACGCCTCGTCCTGGCGCACGGGTGACAGCCCGGCCGACGGTTCGTCGAGCAGCAGGACCGACGGCTCGGGCATGAGCGCGCGCGCCATCGCCACCATCTGCCGCTCGCCGCCGGACAGCGCACCGGCCCGCTGCTTGCGCCGCTTGGTCAGCTCGGGGAACAGGTCGAGCACGACCTCGAGGCGCTCGGGGAACTTCGCGGGCGTCTGGTAGACCCCCATCTGCAGGTTCTCCTCGATCGTCAGGCTCGGGAACACGTTGTTCGTCTGCGGCACGAACCCGACGCCGCGGCGCACGAGCGCGTCGGCGCGCAGGTTGCTGATCTCCTCGCCCTGCAGCGTCAGCGAGCCGCTGCGGATGCCCACCAGCCCGAACAGCGCCTTGAGCAGCGTGGACTTGCCGGCGCCGTTGGGGCCGATGATCCCGACGAGCTCGCCGGGGTGCAGCACGAGCGAGCAGCCGTTGAGGATGTTGACGCCCGGCAGGTAGCCGGCGACGAGCTCGTCGGCGTGCAGCAGCGGCTCGCCGGCCGGCGCGCCGCGGTGCAGCCCGGGTGCGGTGGTCTCGGTCACGGTGCGGTCCCCTCCGCCTTCTCGGCGTCCTCGAGCTCGGCGTCGGCCTCGGCCTGCGCCTCCGCGTCGATCACGCCGCCCTCGTCGAGCAGCGCGTCGTCGCCCAGGTCGGTGTCGTGGTGCGCACCCAGGTAGGCGTCGATCACGGCCTGGTCGGCCATCACCTCCGACGGCGGGCCCTCGGCCACGACCTGGCCCTGCGCCATGACGACGACCCAGTCGGAGATGTGCCGCACCATGTGCATGTCGTGCTCGACGAACAGCACCGACGTGCCGGAGTCGCGCAGGTCGGTGATGTGCCCGAGCAGCGACTGCGTGAGCGCGGGGTTCACGCCGGCCATCGGCTCGTCGAGCATGACGAGCGCGGGGTCGGACATGAGCGCGCGGGCCATCTCGAGGAGCTTGCGCTGCCCGCCCGAGAGCGACCCGGCGAAGTCGTCCTTCTTGGCGTCGAGCTTGAACCGCTCGAGCAGCGACATCGCCTTGTCGGTGATCTCGCGCTCGCGCGCGGCCCACAACGGCTTCACGAGCGCCGCGAACAGGCCCTCGCCGGGCTGGTCGCGCGCACCGAGCCGCATGTTGTCCAGCACGGTCATGCGCGCGAGCGCCTTGGTGAGCTGGAACGTGCGGACCATGCCGGCCTTCGCGACGCGCGACGCCGCGACGCCTGCCAGCGGCGTGCCGTCGAACACCCACGTGCCCGTGTCGGGCTTGTCGAACCCCGTCATGAGGTTGAAGAACGTGGTCTTGCCCGCCCCGTTGGGGCCGATGAGCGCCGTGATGACGTTCTTCTGCACCTCGAGGTGCTCGACGTCGACGGCGTTGACGCCGCCGAAGCTGCGGCGCACGCCGTCCGCGACGAGCACCGCGTCGGGCTTGCGGACCCCCGGGACGCGGGGGACGTGCGCGAGGTCGCGCCGGGCCTGCTCCACGACGTCCTTAGCGGGCATTGATCGCCAGCTCCTTCTTGTCGCCCAGGATCCCCTGGGGGCGGAACACGATGAGCGCCATGAGGGTCAGTCCGACCAGCACCCAGCCGATCTGCTCGATCTGCTGCACGGACAGCGCGTCCGCCGGGACGATCCCGCGCAGGAACCCGCGGACGAAGACCAGCGCGCCCCAGAACAGCAGCGAGCCGAGCACGGGTCCCAGGACCGTCGCGGCGCCGCCGAGCAGCAGGATCGTCCAGGTGTTGAACGTGACGGGCCGGCCCAGGGAGTCGGCCTGCACGGAGCTGGCGAGGACGAACACGATGCCGCCCAGCGCACCGAGCACGCCGCCGAGCACGAGCGCCTGCAGCTTGTACCCGTAGACGTTCTTGCCGAGCGCGCGCACGGCGTCCTCGTCCTCCCGGATGCCCTTGAGGACCCGACCCCACGGGCTGCGGATCAGGCGCCACACCAGCAGGCACGCGAGCAGCACGAGGGTCCAGCCCACGACGCGCAGCCACCACGAGTTCGACGTGTTGGTCGCGAGCGTGAGCGGCCCGAGCGTCCACCGCTCGTCGGGGAACGGCGACGCGTCCTGGAACGTGTGCTTGAACGCGTTGCCCGTGAGCCCCTCGGAGCCGCCCGTGACGTCGGTCAACGCGGTCGACCGCCCGATCATGCGGACGATCTCGGCCGCCGCGATCGTGACGATCGCGAGGTAGTCGCCCCGCAGCTTGAGGGTCGGCAGGCCGAGCAGCAGCGCGAACACCACCGACAGCGCGATCGCGACGACGAACGCGAGCCACAGCGGCGCGCCCTGCACGGTCGCGACGGCGAACCCGTACGCGCCCAGCAGCATGAAGCCGGCCTGGCCCATGTTGATCAGACCCGTGAGCCCGAAGTGGATGTTGAGGCCGATCGCGGCGAGCGCGTACGCGATCGCGGTCGGGCCCAGCATCTCGTTGAGGACGTTGGTGAAGAGCTGTCCGAAGTCCATGAGCGACGACCTCCCGCTAGCCGATGCGCTCGGCGCGCCCGAGGATGCCCTGCGGCCGCAGCAGCAGGACGAGGATGAGGATGACCAGCGCGCTCGCGTACCGCATGTCGTTGGGCAGCACGAGGGTCGAGAGCTCGACGACGAGGCCGATGACGAGCGCCCCCAGGACCGCGCCGAGCGGCGAGCCGAGCCCGCCCAGCGTGATCGCGGCGAACATCAGCAGCAGCAGCGTCGACCCGAAGTTGAATCGCGTGGTGTTGAGGTACAGCGCGAGCAGCACGCCGCCGAGCGACGCGAGCGCCGCGGACGCGACCCACACCCGGCTGATGACCGACTCGACCTTGATGCCGGTCGCGGCGGCCAGCGCCGGGTTGTCCGAGACCGCGCGCGTCGCGCGTCCCAGCCGCGTGCGGGCGAGCGTGAACGCGACCGCCGCGAGCACGACGAGCGCGACGGCCACCGAGACCAGCGACTGCGCCGAGATCTGCACGGGACCCAGCTGCATGCGCTGCGAGATCCCCGAGACGATCGGCGCGGGCTGCGCGCCGAAGGCGAACAGGAACGCCGACAGCAGCGCGAGCGACAGGCCGATCGTGACGATCATCTGCTGCGTGATCCCGACGCCGCGACGTCGCAGCGGCGCGAACAGCAGCGTGTTCAGCAGCCACCCGGCCACCGCGCCGGCCACGGTCGCGACGACGATCGCGAGCCACAGCGGCAGGTGCCACCACTGCACCGCCATGAACGCGGTCATGCCGCCGAGGGTCACGAGCTCGCCGTGCGCGAAGTTCGACAGCCCGGTCGTGCCGTAGATGAGGTTGGCACCGAGCGAGGCGAGCGCGAGCAGCACGCCGAAGACCGTGCCCGCGAGGAGGAGCTGGGCGTAGCGGTTGGTGCCGGGGCCAGCGGACGCCTCGGCGCTCGCCTCGGCCTCCGCTCCGGCGTCCGCGTCCGCGCTCGCGCCCGGCGACGGCGACGTGCTCGCGCCGCCCGTCGGGCTCTCGGTCGC
>JAEYNO010000075.1 GCA_023412515.1 Actinomycetes bacterium | reverse complement strand
ACCTCGAGCTCGAGGTCGGCGAGCGCCTGCTCCCACGACGCGTGGAACACGGCCTCGTCGGGCCGGGGGGCGGGGGGCGCCGGGGGCGCGGCGGTGGTCACGACCGCTCAGCCCACGCCGAGCAGGCCGCTGGGTGCGGGGGCCGCGGGGGCGGCCGTCGCGGAGACCGCGTCCGACGCCTCGTGCCACGTGCGCGCGAGCTCGCCGACGATGCCGCGACAGCCGTCGACGCGTGCGGCGTCGCCGCTCGTCGACGCCGCCAGCAGCTCCGTCATGAGCCACGTGTAGATCGCGAGCAGCTGCTCGCCGCCGTCCCACGCCTCGACGTCGAGGCTCGCGGCCAGCTCGGTCACGATGTCCTGCGCGTGCGCGAGGTGCTGCGTCGCGTCGGCGCGGCGACCCTCGGTGAGCGCGTGCGCGCCGCGCTCGACGTCGAGCACGAGGCGGTCGACGAGCATGGTGAGCAGCCGGGCGGGGCTCGCGGTCTGCACCGCGGCGGCGACGTACCGGCTCCGTGCGTCGAACATGGTCCCTCCGGTGGTCAGCTCTGCTTCTGGTCGTTGGCGAGGTAGCTCGACAGGTAGCTCGCCTGCGAGTTCATCCGCGCGAGCGTCTTCTCGAGCGACGCGTACATCCGCTCGAGCCCGACGCGCCGGGCGGCGAGCCGCTCGTCCCACGCCTTGATGCGCTCGGTGAGGTCCTTGACCGCGTCCTGGTGACCCGTGATCGCGGTGGTGATCGTGCCTTCCTTGCTGTCGGACGCCGTCTTCGCGGCCTCCGACAGGCGTGCCGACACGCCCTGCACGACCGCGGCGACCTTGTCCGGGTCCTTCGCGGCGGCCGCCGTGTACACGGCGTCGTCGAACGTGAAGGTGCCGTCCTTCTGGATGACGATGCCCACGTCGGCGGGCGAGACGCCGTCGACCGGCATCGACCCGAGGGCCAGCATGTTCTGCTGCAGCATGCGCACGCCCGCGTCGCCGGCGAACAGCCCGCCCGACACCACGGTCCGCCCGTCCTCCGACGTCGACGTCGTGGACTTGGTGCGCGACGCGATCTCGGAGAGCACGACGTTGAGGTTCGTGACGAGGCCCGAGGCGAGCGCCTTGGTCGCCGAGTCGTCGCGCGTGAGGTCGAGCGTCAGCGGCTTGGCGTCGGCGGCGGTCTCTGCCGTGACGGTGAGGTCGACGCCCGTGAGGACGCCCGTGATCGTGTTGGTCGGCGACGTCAGCCGCTGCGCGCCGGGCGTCCCGGGGAACAGCGTGATCGCCGCGTCGCGTGCCTCGCGCACGGTGTCGAGGGCGAGGTTCGCGCCGTCGTGGGCGACCGTGAACGCGTTGCGCCCGCCGGTCTCGGTGCCGGTGATCTGGAGCCGGTAGGTCGACTCGCCCGTGGGGTTGCCGTCGACGTCGAGCTTGTCGACCTTGACGGCCGTGGCGCGCACGCCCGTGCCCGCGCCGTTGAACGCCTCGACGATGTCCGGGACCGACGTCGAGTCGGCCGTCACCGTGACGGTCTCGCCGCCGCGCGTGATCGTGAACGACGGCTTGTCGGACGCGAACGTCGTGGGCAGCGCCACGAGGGACGCCTGGGACTGCGCGACGGCGTCGACGCGGAACGTCAGCGTGCCGAGCTGCGCGCCCGCGCCGACGGTCGCCGAGGCGCCCGGCGTGCCGGAGGTGCCGGGCTGCGTCACGGCCGCCTTGACGGCGTTCCAGGACGCGGGCTTGGCCGCCTTCGCGGCGTGCTCCGCGAGCGACGCGATCTTGGTGTTGAGCGCCTGGAGCGCGGTCACCAGGGCGGACGCGGTCGACTTCTTCTGCACCAGCAGGCTCTGCTGGCCGCTCTGCAGCGTGATCAGGCTGTCGATGTACTCGCCCGTCTTGATGCCGCTGACGAGCCCGTCGATCGCCGCCATGTCCGCGTCCTCCGCTGTGCCGTGCCGTCACGTGCTGCCGGCACCTGCGTGCCCGCCGGCGCCCGCCGGGGCGGCCGGTGCCGATGTGCCGACCGGCGGTGGGGGGACGGTCGTCCACCCACCGCCGGTCGAGGGTCGTGCTGGTGGTCACCTCACGGCGACCGGGTGCCTCACTGCAGGAGCGAGAGCACCGACTGCGGCAGGTTCTTCGCCTGCGCGAGCATCGCGGTGCCCGCCTGCGAGAGGATCTGCGAGCGGGTGAACGACACCATCTCCTGCGCCATGTCCGTGTCGCGGATGCGGCTCTCCGACGCGGACAGGTTCTCCACCGCGACGTTGAGGTTGTTGATGGTGTGGTCGAACCGGTTCTGCACGGCACCGAGCTGCGAGCGCAGCTTGGAGACCGAGCCGATCGCCTTGTCGATGTCCTTGATCGCGAGGTCCGCGCCGCTGGCCTGCGTGAAGCTGATCTTCGTGGCGGCGTTGTTCTCGTCGACCTCGGCCTGCGTGGCGGCGGTCGCGGCGGCCGAACCCGTGAAGGTCAGGCCGGTGGTGCCCGCGGCGGCGACCGTGATGCCGGTGCCGAGCTTGGCCTGGATGGCGCCGGTCAGGGCGGCCAGACGCTCGGTGGCGTCGGCGCCCGCCTTGAACTCGATCGTCGACAGGTCGATGCTCTTGCCGCCGTAGTTCACGGTGCCGTTGAGCGTGTCGAACGTCTCCGACTTGGTGAAGTCGCCCGCGAGCTCGAACGAGCCGGCCGTGCCGACCGCGCCCGTCGTCGCCGCACCGGCCGCCGTGGCGCCGGCCGTGGCGATGCCCGCCGCGAGCTTGGTGACGTCCACGCCGTTGACGCCGAGGCCGGACGCGTCGACGGCGGTGCCGATCTTGACGTCGATGCGCTCGCCCGTGTTGGCGCCGACCTGGAAGCGGCCGTCGTACGAGCCGTCGAGCAGCTTGCGCCCGTTGAACTGCGTGGTGTCGGCGATCCGGGTGAGCTCGTCCTTCAGCTGGCCGATCTCGTCCTGGATGTTCGTCTTGGCGGACGTCGAGAGACCGCCGTCGTTCGCCGCCTGCACGGACAGCGTGCGCATGCGCTGCAGGATCGAGTGCGTCTCGGTGAGCGCACCCTCAGCGGTCTGGACGACGGAGATGCCGTCCTGGGCGTTGCGGACGGCCTGCTTGGTGCCACCGATCTGGGCGCGCAGGCCCTCGGAGATGGCCAGACCCGCCGCGTCGTCGGCGGCGCGGTTGATCCGCAGGCCGGACGACAGCTTCTCGAGCGACTTGGAGAGGTCGCCCTGGGTGGTGCCGAGGTTGCGGTACGCGTTGAGCGCCGCGACGTTCGTGTTGATCGAGAGACCCATGGTTCTCATTCCTCCTGAAGTCGGGTCGTTGCCAGCCCATCCGTGGGCACGTCCCGCCTATCGGAGGCGCGGGGCGGGTGCTGAGGACTCCGGTGCAGGAATCTCGCGGCGCCCGCCGCGGGCGTCAGCCCGCGCGTCCGACGAGGCCGGGGGCCAGCACGTCGAGCTGGTCGAGCAGCTCGGCCTCGTGCTCGGGCGCGACGAGCGGCAGCGCGTCGGCGAGGCCGTCGTGCCCGCGCGGGTCCCGGTAGACGTCCCAGGCGAGCGCGCCGGCGAGCGCACGCTGCCGCGGGTCGCACGCGGGGTCGCCGGCGATGGCCACGAGCGGGCAGAGCTCGGCCAGTCCGTGCGTGCGCAGCGACGCGGCCCAGGTCGCGGCCTCCTCGAGCGACAGGCGCCGCGCCACGTGGCCGCACGCGACCGCGGTGCGCAGGTCGCGCGGCCGGACCTCGTTGAGCAGCAGGAGGAAGGCGCGCGAGCGCGGGGCGCCGTCGGGTGCGGCGAGCACCTGCTGCACGCACGTGTGCACGTACACGTGCCACTCGTCGTCGCGCACGGCCGCGAGCACCTCGAGCACCTGCGCGCGGTCGAACAGGTCGAGCAGGCCGGTGGGCGAGAGCGCGACGTGGCCGCGCGCGACGGACTCCACGACGACGCGCAGCGCCTCGCGGCGCCGCCCGAGCCGCGCGAGCGCCCACGCCCACGGCGCGGTGTGGGCGTACTTGTCGAACCGCAGCCCCATGGCGTCCACCGCGGTGGTCGGCACGCGACGCAGCGCCTCGAGGGCCGCCTCGGCGTCGCCGCGACGGGCGGCCAGACGCGCCCGCGCGGCGTCCACCCAGGCCGCGGTGCCCGCGTTCTCGGCCCACACGGCGAACCAGTGCTCGCGCGCCTCGTCGTCCTCGACGGCCGTCGCGGCGTCCGCCATGGCGCGCGCGAGCTGGACCGACTCGGCGGGCGTCAGCAGGCCCGACGCGTGCGCGGCGTGCGCGGTCGCGAGGGCCTCGGGGAGCTCGGCGTCGAGCATGAGCGAGCGCGCGAGGTTGGCCCGGCGCGCGGCGACCACCGCGGGGGTCGCGCCCGTGGCGAGCGCGGCGTCGAGCGCGGCGCGCGCGATGCGCACGTTGCGCGCTCCCTTGTCCTTGGCCGCCAGGACGTCGGCGCGGTAGCCGACGTGCACGAGCGCGACGCCCGTCGCCCGTCGCAGGGTGGTCGGCGCGCCGTCGAGGCGCACGGGCTGCTCGTGGAGCGCCCCCTCCCAGCGGACCGCCGCCCGACGCACCAGGCGCGCGCCGAGGAAGCTGCCGGACTCCCCCGCGGCGCGGTCGGCGACGTCGACGATCGCGACGGTGAGCACGTCGGCGTCGGCGCCGTGCCGCGCGAGCTCGTGCCGCAGCGCGTCGCCGTCGCCCTCGAACCGCTCGTCGGCGTCGATCGCGAGCACCCACTGCCCGGTCGCGTGCGCGAGGGCGCGGTTGCGCGCGGCGCCGAAGTCGTCGTCCCAGCGGCCCTCGACGACGGTGGTGGCGAGGCCGCGCGCGATCTCGCGGGTGCGGTCGCTCGAGCCCGTGTCGTAGACGACGACCTCGTCGGCCCACGCGACGGACGCGAGGCACTCCTCGAGGACCGCCTCCTCGTCCTTGACGATGAGGACGGCGGACACGGTGGTGGCGGTGCGGGGCATGCGTCCTCCGACGGGTGACGTGACGACGCCCACCCATCGGCGGGCGCGGTGCCGCGCTGAGCCGTCCGGGGGACGCGTCAGGCGATCGTGCGCAGCACGCCGTCGTGCGCGCCGGTGCGCGGCGTCGGGACGACGTCGAGCGTGGCGCCCGCGGCCGACGACAGCGCGGCCCGCGCGGCGACGGACGCGTAGTAGGCCTGCCGGCGGCGCTCGGCGACGCCGTCGGGGCGCGCGGGGGCGGCGACGAGGTCGGGGTCGAACGCGGTGTTGAGGCCGTCGCGCAGCAGGCCGAGGGCCTCGGTGCGCAGCTGGCTGATGCGCGACTGCGTGACGCCGAGGTCCTCGGCGAGCTCGGCGATGGTGCGGTCCTCGAGGTAGAGGCCGGCGATGACGACGCGCAGCCGCTCGGGCAGCTCGGTGACCGCGGCGCGCAGCCAGTGGACGCGCTCGCCGGCGAGCACGTGCTCCTCGGGCGTCTGCTGCGCGTCGCGCAGCGTCTCGGCGACGGGCGTGCCGGGCACGTCGAGGGACAGCACGCGACGCTCGGCGTCGGCGCGCGCCTCGTCGACCGCGGAGACGGCCACGCCGAGGGTCTCGGCGAGCTCGGCGCGGGTCGGGGTGCGGCCGAGCACGCCGCGCAGCCGGTCGGTCGCGGCCTCGAGGTCGCGCGAGCGGCGGCGCGCGCCGCGGCTCGCCCAGTCCATCGAGCGCAGCTCGTCGAGCAGCGCGCCCTTGATGCGCAGGGTCGCGTACCGCGCGAACGGCACGTTGGTCGACGGGTCGTAGGCGCGGGCCGCGAGCACCAGCGCGAGGGCCCCGGCGGACGCGAGCTCGTCGCGGCTCACGGTCGGGGGCACGCGGTGGAGGATCTCGGACACGTTGTAGCCCACGATCGGCAGGTGCTCGACCACGAGGTCCGTGACGTCCACGGGTGCGGTGCTGTTCTCGCTCACACCGACGACCTCGGTCGGCGCCGGTGCCGGGTTGAGCGTGGGTGCGCGTCCACGTTCCGAGGGCAGGAAACGCCTCATTGGGACCTTCGTGCGCGACCGGGCCCACGAACCGGTCCGAACCCCCGTAGACGGCCTCGGCCTTGTGACATAGATCACACCCGTTTCACGCGCTCGTCCCCTCCGATCCCGCGCAAGCGCTTCCGATCAGGCGCGACGCCCGCGGTGGGTCACGGCGTCCCGGTCGCCCGACGCAGGTGTGCCCCGCGGGCCGCACGAATCCGTCAGATCCCGCGACGGTCGTCCGATGGGTAGCGTCGACAGGCCGGTGCGGCGACCAGAGGCGACGGAAGAGGTGGACGGTGGATCTGCGAGCCACCCTCGAGCAGCTGTCGGAGGTCCTCTGGCGCGAACGGCACCTGCTCGAGCTGCTGCTGTTCAAGCTCGAGGAGGAGCAGCTCGTGCTCAGCTCGGGCCGCACCCGCTGGCTCGGCCACGCCACGCGCGAGGTCGAGGCCGTGCTCGACGAGATCCGCACCGCCGAGCTCGGCCGGGCCACCGAGGCGGACGCCGTCGCGCGCCTGCTCGGGCTCGACCCGGGCGCCGGCCTCGCCGAGCTCGCCGCGCACGCCCCCTCCCCCTGGGACGACCTGCTGCGCACGCACCGCGACGCGTTCGCGTCGCTCACCGCCGAGATCTCCGCGCTCGCCGACGGCAACCGCGAGCTGCTCGCGGTGTCCCACCGCGCCGCGCAGGAGACCCTCATGTCGTTGCACGACACCGTGCAGACCTACGACGGGCTGGGCCAGCGCGCCACCGTCGAGACCCCCCACGCCCGCCTCGTCGACCGGTCGATCTAGGAGACCCGTGAGCACCTTCTCCGGACTCGGGACCGCCCTGAGCTCCCTCATCGCCCAGCGCCAGGCCCTCGACGTCTCGGCGCAGAACATCGCCAACGCCAAGACCGACGGGTACACGCGCCAGCGCGTCAACCTCTCCCCGGTCGCGGCGCAGAGCGTCCCGTCGATGTTCGCGACGTCCAACGGCGTCGGCCAGGGCGTCAGCAGCACGGGCACGGTCCGCCTCGGCGACGTGTTCCTCGACGCCAAGGTGCGCGCGGCGGCCGGCACGGCCGGCCAGCTGACGGCGCGCGCCGACGCGTACACCACGCTCGAGAAGAGCCTCGGCGAGCCCGCCAAGACCGGCCTCGGCGGCCAGCTCTCCGACCTGTGGGCCGGGTTCGCCGACCTCGCCAACGGCGCCAACCGGGAGTCCGCGCGCGCCGTCGTCCTCGAGCGCGGCAACGCCGTCGCGACCCGCCTGCACACCCTGTACACCGACGCGGCCACGCAGTGGCAGCAGAGCCTGAGCACCACCGTCGCGCTCGTCGACCGCGTCAACGCGGCGGCGTCCTCGGTCGCCGACCTCAACGAGCGCATCCTCGCGATCGAGAGCTCGGGCGGGACCGCCCACGAGCTCTCGGACCAGCGCGACGCGCTCGTCACCGAGCTGTCCTCCCTGGTGGGCGCGTCGAGCCGCGTCCGCGAGAACGGCCAGGTCGACGTGCTGGTCAGCGGCAACCTGCTCGTCACCGGCAAGGACGTCAGCGAGCTGGCGGTGACGGGAGCGAACGCGTTCTCGCAGGCCACCGCGGGCACCGCGGTGTCCGTCGTGTGGGCCGACCACCCCACGCTCCCCGCCGGGCTGCAGGGCGGCCGCGTCGCGGGTCTGCTCTCGGTGCTCGCGCCCCCCGACCAGGGCGGCATCCTGACGGGCGCCGCGCAGGAGTACGACAAGGTCGCGCAGCAGCTCCACGACCAGGTCAACGCCCTGCACTCGACCGCGCGCCGCGAGGACGGCACGCCCGGCGGCGACTTCTTCGCCGTCACCGCCGGCGAGCCCGCCGCGCTCAGCATCCGCGTGGCGCTCACGCAGGGCAGCGAGGTCGCCGCCGGCGAGGACGGCAAGGGCCCGTTCGACGGCTCGGTCGCGACCGAGATCGCGAAGCTCGGCAGCGCCAACGGCGGCCCCGACGCGCTGTGGCGCTCGGTCGTCACCGACATCGGCGTCAAGACGGCCAGCGCGACGTCGCGCGCGAGCGTCGCGAACGTCGGGCTCGTGTCCGCCGAGAACCAGCAGCTCGCGAACGCGTCCGTCGACATCGACGAGGAGACGGTGAACATGCTCGCGCACCAGCGCGCGTACGAGGGCGCCGCCCGCGTGCTCACCGCGATCGACGAGATGCTCGACACCCTCATCAACCGCACCGGCATCGTCGGGAGGTGACCGGCATGGTCACACGCGTCACGCACAGCACCATCCAGCGCTCGACGCTGGCGAACCTGCAGGCGAGCCTCGCCGCGGGCGCCCGGCTCCAGGCGCAGATGTCGAGCGGCACCAAGATCTCGGTGCCGTCCGACGACCCCGCCGGTGCGCACGACCTGCTGCGCCTGCGCGCCGACCTGCGCGCGGTCACGCAGTACGAGCGCAACCGCGCCGACGGCGACGCGTGGCTCGCGACCGTCGACGAGGCGGTCCGCGAGTCCCTGTCCATCACGAACGCGACCCGCGTCCTGGTGGTCCACGCCGAGAACGGGTCGCTCAGCGCCGACGCGCGCGAGGCGCTCGCCGCCGAGATCGAGGCGCGCCGCGACGAGCTGCTGCAGCAGGCCAACGCGACCTACTCGGGCCGCCAGGTCTTCGCGGGCACCAGCAAGGACCCGGCCTTCACGGTCGACCCGGCCGCGACCCCGCCGTACGTCTTCAACGGCTTCGCGGGCGCCACGGTGACGCGCGAGGTCGGCCCCGGCGCGACGGTCCGGGTGGACGCCGACGGCGGGCAGACCTTCGGCACCGGGGACGACTCGGTGTTCGCGGTCCTCGACCGCGTCGCCGCCGCGATCCGCTCGGGCAGCACCGACATGTCGACGCACCTCGACGCGGTCGACGGCCGCATCTCCGCGATGCTCGAGCAGGTCGCGTCGGTCGGCGCCCGGCACGGGCAGGTCATCGCCGCGAAGGACGTCCTCATGGCGCGGACGGTCACGCTCAAGGAGCAGATCGGCGGCATCGAGGACATCGACCTCGCCCAGATCACGCTCGACGTGCAGGCCCAGGAGGTCGCCTACCGCGGGGCCCTGGGCGCCGCCGCCAAGGTCCTGCAGCCCTCGCTCCTGGACTTCCTGCGATGAGCGCGCTGCACGCCGCCCCCGTCACGGTCGTCACGCCCGCCGGCCCGCGCGACCTGCCGCCGCTGCTGCGGGTCGACACCGAGCTCCCGGGCCTGCCGGGCCACCACGAGTGGACGCTCGCACCGCTCGACGAGACCGGGCTGCTGTTCACGCTGCGGTCCGAGCCCGACGGCGTGCGGCCCGCACGGCTGTTCGTGGTCGAGCCGCACGCGTTCTTCCCGGACTACGCGCCGACGGTCCCGTCCGAGGCCCGCGCGGCGCTGGGGCTCGCGCCCGACGAGGCGCCCGTGCTGCTCGTGGTCGTGCACCCCGCGGACGACGACCGCGCGCACCCGTCGGCGAACCTCCTCGCGCCCGTGGTCGTGCACCCCGCGGACGGCCGCGCGCTGCAGGTCGTGCTCGAGGGCGACCTGCCGCTACGGGCACCGTTGGCCTGACGACGCGGGACCCGTATCTCTCAGCGCGGGCCCGCACGTGCCGATGGAGGGGTGAAATCACCCCTGCCCGGGAGGCCGTGTGACCACCCCGACCAGCAACGCCCGCGCCAGCGCCTCGATCCTCCGCCAGCCGGTCGTCCACCCCGACCGGAGCATCTTCGCGTACGCCGTGCGCGGGATCGTGCCCGACGGCTCCGGGCTGCCCCAGCCGGAGGAGTCCGTCGAGCACCTCGTCGACGCGATGTTCCGGACGATCGACCTCACGCGCCTCGCGGGTGAGCGGCCGCTCGTGATCCGCCCGACGCGCTCGGTCCTCGCGAACCCCGCGGCGCTGCTCGAGCTGCCGCACGGCGTGGTCGTCGAGGTGGCACCGCACCTGCAGGCGGCGCCCGGGGTCGCCGAGCGGCTCGGCGGGCTCGTCGAGGACGGCGTGCGTCTGGCGCTCGGCGACTACGCGGGCGCGCCCGCGCAGGTCGCGCTGCTGCCCTACGTGCAGATGGTCAAGGTCGACGCGGCGCAGGACCCCGCGCGGCTCGCCGAGCTCACCGCGCAGGCCGCGTCGCGCGGCGCCGTCGTCGTCGCGGAGAACGCCACGACGCGCGACCGGGTGGACGCCGCGCTCGAGGCGGGCGCCGAGTTCCTGCAGGGCCCGCTCGTGCTCGAGCAGCGCCCCGTCGAGCCCGTCCGGTCCTTCACGGTCGGCGAGATCCAGTGCCTCGAGGTGATCCGGCTCGTCTCCGGGCCGGCCCCCGACCCGTCGGCGTGCGCGCAGACCGTCGCGAGCGACCCCGAGCTGTCGATCCGCGTGCTGCACCTCGTGAACTCGTCGGCCATGGGCGTGCGCCACAAGGTCGACTCGGTGCACCGCGCCGTCGTGCTCGTGGGGCCGCGCCAGCTGGGCGCGCTCGCGACCGCCGCGCTCGTCGGGTCGACGCCGGCCGCGATGGAGACCCTGTGGTACCTCCTGACGCGCGCGACCGCGGTCTCGGGCATCACGGGTGACGACACCGGCTACACCGTGGGCCTGCTGTCGGCCGTCGCGGCGCAGCTCAAGGTCGCGCCGTCGCAGGTCGTGTCGCGCACGGGCGTCTCGCACGAGGTCGCCGCGGCGCTCGAGCACCACGCGGGGCGCTACGGCCAGGCCCTGGCGGCCGTCCTCGCGCAGGAGAAGAACGACCCGGCGGCCGTGGCCGCGACCGGGCTCGACCCGTACGACGTGGGGCGCGTCTACCTCGACGCGGTCTCGAGCGCGCTGTCGCTCGCGAGCCGCCTGGCGGCCGCGGGCTGACGCGCCGCGGGCTTGTCGCGCGCGGCGCACCGGCCCAGGACGAGCGGAGGGGGGCCCCCCCCCCCCCCGGGGGGGGGCCCCCCCCCTCCGTGTCATGCGGGGACTGCGTGGCTCAGAAGCCGCCGCCGAAGTCCTCGCCACCGCCGGGCGCGGCCGGGGCGGCCTTCTCCGGCTTGTCGGCCACGACGGCCTCGGTGGTGAGGAACAGACCGGCGATCGACGCGGCGTTCTGCAGCGCCGAGCGCGTGACCTTGACCGGGTCGTTGACGCCCGCGGCGAGCAGGTCCTCGTACGTGTTGGTCGCGGCGTTCAGGCCGTGACCCGTCGGGAGGTTGCGCACCTTCTCGGCGACGACGCCGCCCTCGAGACCGGCGTTGATCGCGATCTGCTTGAGCGGGGCCTCGATCGCGAGCTTGACGATCGACGCACCGGTCGCCTCGTCGCCCTCGAGCTCGAGGGTCTCGAACGCCTTGGCACCGGCCTGGATGAGCGCGACGCCACCACCGGCGACGATGCCCTCCTCGACGGCCGCCTTGGCGTTGCGCACGGCGTCCTCGATGCGGTGCTTGCGCTCCTTGAGCTCGACCTCGGTGGCCGCGCCCGCCTTGATGACGGCGA
>JAEYNO010000066.1 GCA_023412515.1 Actinomycetes bacterium | reverse complement strand
AGCGCGACCCACCGCACGCCGTGCTCGGGGACGTCGAGCGTCAGCACGCCGTCGTGCTCGGCGTCGGTCGCGCGCGGGTCGGGCAGCGGCGTGCCGTCCCACAGGTCGCGGGCCGTCCAGCGGTGGGCGCTCGCGGCGGCGTCGCCCACCAGCGCGGACAGCGGCAGGCGCTCGGTGCGCACGCCGGTCCCGGTCCAGAACACCGCGACGTAGCGCGTGGCGTCGGTGCCGGACCGCGCACCCCAGACGACGACCTCGCCGTCGCCCGCGGGCTCGCGCTGCAGCTCGCGGCCGTCGACGCCGGTGCGCAGCACGTGCCCGACCGCGGGCGTCGTGAGCAGCGCGATCGTCGCGTCGTCGGACGTCGGCAGGTCGCCGCCCATCATGAGCGGCGAGCGGGCCATGACCCACAGCGTGAGGAGCGTGCGCTGCTCGTCGGGCGTGAGCCGCGACGCGCGGTCGTCGCCGCGCTCGGCGCGGATCCCGATGCGCCCGAGCGGCAGCATGTCGGCGTCGGCCCAGCCGCCGGGCTGCTGGAACGGCGCCCACCGCGCGAGGCGCGCGAAGTTGGCGTGCACGTCCTCCCAGCGGTCCCACAGGTCGTCGCACACGCGCCACATCTGCGCGTGCTCGCGCAGCACGGGCAGGTGCGCGGTGGACAGGCGCGTGCCGGGCGACAGCGACAGCACGATGTCGCGCCCCGAGCGGGCGATCGCGCGCGACCATGCGGTGATCGCGTCGGCGTGGAAGGGCGCGAGCATGTCGTCGACCTTGACGAAGTCGACGCCCCAGGACGCGAGCTGCGCGACGAGCCCGTCGAGCCAGGCCTGCGCGGCGGGGTGGGTGTGGTCGAGCCCGTACATGTGGCCGTTCCACGTGCAGACGGACGACGTGTCGGCGACGTCGGCGGTCGTGACGACCGCGCCGTCGGGGCCGACGACGGGCAGCGCGGCGGCGACCGCGGTGCGCGGGATGCCGCGCAGCACGTGGACGCCGAGCTTGAGCCCGAGCGCGTGGACCTGCGCGGCGAGCTCGGTGAAGCCGCGGCCGCCGGCGGCCGAGGGGAAGCGCGCGGGGTCGGGCTGGGGGTAGCCGTGCGCGTCGAGCACGAGGCCGCTGCCGTCGGTGTAGCCGTGCGCGCGGGCCGCGGGGTCGGACCAGTCGATGTCGACGACGACCGTGTCCCACCCGTGCGGGAGCAGGTGCTCGGCCATGAAGCGGGCGTTGGCCAGGACCTCGGCCTCGGTGACGGTCGTGCCGTAGCAGTCCCAGCTGTTCCACCCCATGGGCGGGGTGAGGGCCAGCGTCATCGTCGACTCCTTCTACATCGTTGTAGAGTCGACTCTGCCGCACCGTGCGGCGCGGCGTCAAACCCACGCGCGGCGCACGGCACGCACGAGCGTACGTCGCGAGGGCCGGCACCCCCGACGGCCGGGCGTTACCCGATCGTGGCTTGACCGGGAGCCCGTGCCCGTGTCAGTTTGTGCAACGTTGTAGATCAACGTTGTAGAGACGTTGCAGCATCGGAGAGGTCAATGACGACCAGCAGGAGCGACGGGCGACGCGCAGGGGCGCCGCAGCGCCCCCGGGCCACCGGGACCGCGGCTCCGCACGGACGTGGACCTGACCGACCCACCACCACGGGAGGCAGGCAGATGAAGAAGAGCAGGCTGGTCGTCGGCGCGACCTGTGCCGCGCTGGTCGGCGCGCTCGCGCTCACCGCGTGCAGCAGCGACGGCGGGGGCGGCGGTGACGACGGGAGCAAGAAGATCACCTTCATGTTCCGCGGCGGCCCCGACGAGAAGAAGGCGTACGAGGCCGCGATCGACAAGTACACCGAGGCCACGGGCGTCGACGTCGAGATGATCGTCACCGACGCCGACCAGTACGCCACCAAGCTGCAGGCCGCGGTCGCGGGCAACAACGTGCCCGACGTGTTCTACATCGAGCAGGCGTCGCTGCAGTCCTACGTCGCGTCAGGCGTGCTGCTCGACATCACCGACCAGGTCGAGGCCTCGGACGTCGACCTCGACAACCTCTGGCAGTACGGCGTCGACTCCTACCGGTTCGACGGCACGCTGCAGGGCACCCCCGAGGGCCGCCTCTACGGCCTGCCCAAGGACATCGGCCCGTTCTCGTTCGGCTACAACAAGACCATGCTCGAGGCCGCGGGCATCCCGCTGCCCGACAAGGACACGCCGCTCACGTGGGAGCAGTTCGTCGAGATCTGCAAGACGCTCACGACGGACACCGACGGCGACGGCGCGGTCGACCAGTGGGGCACCGGGCTCAACGTCCAGTGGAACCTGCAGTCGATGGTGTGGAGCAACGGCGGCGACTTCATCGACGCCGACCGCACCAAGGTCACCGTCGACACCCCCGAGTTCGCCGACGCGCTGCAGAAGTTCGCCGACCTCACCAACGTCGACGCCGTCACGCCCTCGGCGTCCGACGCCGCGACGCTCGACACGTACCAGCGCTGGATGGCCGGCGAGATCGGGTTCTTCCCCGTCGGGCCGTGGGACGTGAGCGTCTACAACGACCTCGACTTCGACTACGACCTCATCCCCTGGCCCACCGTCGCCGACGCGGGCCCGGCCACGTGGGTCGGCTCGCTGGGCATCGGCGTCTCCGCGACGTCGAAGCACCCCGACGAGGCCGTCGAGCTCGTGACGTACCTGTCGGCCGACGCCGAGGCGCAGCAGACGCTCGTCGACGCGAACATCCAGGTCCCGAACCTCATCGACGTCGCGACCGACTGGGCGCAGGCCGCCGACGCCGAGCCGGCCAACCGGCAGGAGTTCCTCGACATCGCGCAGGACTACGGCCGCGCGATGCCGGCGGCCTTCACGTACGGCGCCGCCTGGTACGACGAGCTCTGGACGAACATCCAGCCGGTCCTCGACGGCAAGCAGACCGCCGCCGACTACCTGGCCGACGTGCAGCCGCGCATGCAGGCGCTGCTCGACGAGTCCATCACCAACGCCGAGCAGGCGTTCGCCGGACGCTGACGCACCGCGGTCCCCGGCCCGCACCTCGCGGGTCGGGGACCGCCGCGGACCCGCACCAGAGAGGACCACCCGATGTCGCGTCCCGAGGCCGTCACGGCCCCACCGGCGAGCGTCGCCGCCGACGGCCGGCCCCCGCTGCGCACCCGGCGCGAGCGCAACCGCCTGCACCGCACCGAGGCCCTGTGGGCGCTCGCGTTCGTCGCCCCGCCCGTGCTCGGGTACCTGCTGTTCACGCTCTACCCGCTCGGGTTCGCCGCGTACGCGTCGCTGACCAGCTGGAACGGCCTGGGGCCGATGCGCTTCATCGGCATCGACAACTACACGCGCCTGCTCAACGACGACTACTTCCGGCAGACGCTGTTCAACACGTTCTTCTACATGATCGGCATCCCGATCGGCCTGACGCTGTCGCTGCTGCTGGCCCTCGCGCTCAACCGACGCATCGTCGGGCGCACCGCGTTCCGCACCATCTACTACGTGCCGGTCATCTCGTCGCTCGCGGCCATCGCGATCGTCTGGCAGTTCGCGTACAACGGCGACTTCGGGCTCGTGAACCAGGTGCTCGCGTGGTTCGGGATCGACGGCCCCAACTGGCTGCAGAACACCGCCACCGTCAAGCCCGCGATCATCCTCATGATGATCTGGAAGGGCCTCGGCTACTCGATGCTGCTGTACCTGGCGGCGATCCAGTCGGTGCCCGCGTCGCTGTACGAGGCCGCGTCGCTCGACGGCGCGAGCTGGTGGCAGCAGCTGCGCGCGATCACCATGCCGATGGTCCGCCCGGTGACGTTCTTCCTGGTCGTCACGAACATCATCGCGGGCGCGCAGATCTTCACCGAGATCAACATCATGACGCCCACGGGCGGCCCCGAGTTCAGCTCGGCGTCGCTGGTCTGGTACATCTGGCGCCAGGCCTTCCGCTACCAGCAGATGGGGTACGCGACGGCCATGGCGGTCGTGCTCGGCATCCTCGTCTTCGTCATCACCCTGATCCAGTTCCGCCTCAACCGGCGCAACAGCTTCAGCATCGACTGAGGGACGCAGCCATGACCACCATCCCCGCCCTCCCGCGCGCCGGCCGGCCCGCGCGGACCGCCGCCCCCGCGCGCGGCGCACGGCGCGAGTCGCGCGCCGTCAACGTCATCCTCTTCGTCGTGCTCGCGGTGTTCGCGGTCGCGATGGTCGCACCGCTCGTGTGGATGTTCACGACAGCGATCAAGACCAAGGCCGAGGTGTTCGCGCTGCCGCCCGTGCTGTGGCCCGACCAGCCGCAGTGGGACACGTTCGTGCGCATGTGGAACGAGGCGCCGATCCTGTCGGGCTTCCGCAACTCGTTCGTCGTCGCGTCGACCGTGACGATCGTCGGCTCGGCGACGTCGGCGATCGCGGCGTTCGCGCTCGCGAAGCTGCGGCTGCCCGGCAAGAACGCGATCTTCCTCGGCCTGCTGACGGGCCTCATGGTCCCGTACCCGACGATCATGATCCCGCAGTTCGTGATGTTCTCGCGGCTGCACTGGGTCGACACGCTGCTGCCGCTGATCGTGCCGCTGCTGTTCGGCAACATCATCATGATCTTCTTCATCCGGCAGTACCTCGAGACCGTCCCGGACTCGCTCATCGAGGCCGCGAAGATCGACGGCGCGTCGTACCTGACGATCTTCGGCCGCATGATCGTGCCGATGATCCGGCCCGCGATCGCGGCGCAGTTCATCCTGTGGTTCATGACGATCTGGAACGACTACCTCGCGCCGATCCTCTACCTCAACTCCCCGGGCAAGCAGACGCTGCAGGTCGTCATCGCGAACCTCAACGTCGAGTACGCCACGCAACGGGACTACCCGCTGATCATGGCGGCGTCGTTCGTCGCGCTGCTGCCGATCCTCGTCGTGTTCCTCGTCTTCCAGCGGCAGATCATCGAGTCCGTCGCGCTCACCGGCACGAAGGGGTAGCGCCGTGACGACCCTCGACCCGGCCGCGGACGTCCTCGACACCACCGGCTGGGGGGCGGAGCACGCCCACGACCCGACCGCGGTGCGCGACGACGACGGCACCTACTGGCTGTTCTCGACCGACGCGTGCTCCGACGGGCCGGTGCGCGGCGGCGTGCAGGTGCGCCGCTCCGACGACCTCGTGACGTGGACGTTCCACGGCTGGGCGCTGCCGGGCGTGCCGCGCGCCGCCGCCGACGTGGGAGCGGCGGGCCTGTGGGCGCCCGAGGTCGTGCGCGTGGGCCGGCAGTGGCGCATGTACTGGTCCGCGTCGTCGTTCGGCTCGCGCCGCTCGGCGATCGGGCTCGCGGTCGCCGACCACCCCGCGGGGCCGTGGCGCGACCGCGGCCTCGTGGTGAGGAGCCCCGCGGTGCCGGCGGACGCGACCGGCACGCCGCACGGCGACGGCCCGCCCAACGCGATCGACGCGGCGTACGCGGTCGACACGGCGGACGGCCGCGAGCGGCACTGGCTCGCGTACGGCTCGTTCTTCGGCGGCATCCACGCGGTCGAGCTGGACCCGGCCACGGGGCTCGCGCTCGACGCGGGCCCGGAC
>JAEYNO010000044.1 GCA_023412515.1 Actinomycetes bacterium | reverse complement strand
CGGCGGCGACGGTCGCGTCGTCGCGGTCGGCCTCGAGCACGGGGTCGGGCACGCGGACGACGGACGCGGGCTCGACGCCGGCACGCCGGATGCCGGCCAGCAGGGCGGCGCCGTACGCGCGCTCGGGGTCGACCCCGCCGAGGTACTGCACCCCGAGCCCCGCGACGCGGCCCACGAGCAGCGCGACCGCGATGCCCGGCAGGGACGCGCCCGCGGTGATGAGCACGACGCCCGTGGTGACCCACAGCAGGTTCCAGGACCAGCGCACCGTGCGGCGGCGCGTGCGGGGGCCGGCGACGGTGAGCAGCGCGGTGAGCATCGCCGAGTACTCGGGGATGGTGAGCGTCCACTCGCCGCGCAGCCGCACCGACAGGCCCTGCACGAGGGTCTGCGAGCCGAACGTGTGGAACGTCCAGTACAGCGCCGAGACGAGCAGCATGGCGCCGACCGCGGCGAGCACGGACTGCAGCAGCTGGCGCCCGAGCCGGCGGATCGCGAGCTCGGTGAGCACGGCGATCGGCACGACGACGGTCGTGAACCCGACGAGCACGTTGACGGGCACGAACAGCACGTTGCGCAGCAGGTCGGCGAAGCCCCGCACGTCCTCGGCGACGCCGGTCGTGGTGTTCTGGGCGTAGGTCGCGAGCACGACGACGAGGGCAGCGCCGACGGTCGCGAGGGTGGCGCCGAGCAGCGAGCTCGGGTGGTGCACGCGCGGCGTCCGGACGTCCTGGACGTCGACGGCGGGGCGCACGGCGCGGACGGCCGCGGTCGGCGTGGTGTCCGTGGTCGGCCTGGTGTCCGTGGTGGCCGCGGTCCCCGCGGGGGTCGGCGTGCCCGGGGTGGTCGGGCCGACGGCACCGTCAGGTGCGGGCGTCGGCGTGCTCGGCATGCTGGCGAGTCTAGGCAGCAGGCCCCGGCCGGGCCTCCACCTTGCGGACGGTGTCGCGCGTCGTCGGGTCCACCCGGAGGGTCAACATGTGTTGACAACCCGCGCGACGAACGTCAACATGTGTTGACAGCGCTGCCCGTCCGCCCGGAGGAGACCCGTGACCGAGGAGGTCGACATGTCCGCCCTGGTGAGCCACGCCGAGGACGACGACCCGCTGCGCGCGCTCGGCGCGCTGGCCGGCCTGCGCCGCGAGGTGGAGCGGCGCGAGGCCGTCGCCGTCCGCCGCGCCCGCACCGCCGGAGCGTCCTGGGTCGCGATCGCCGCGATGCTCGGCGTCAGCAAGCAGGCCGTGCACCGCAAGTACGGCGGGCGTCGCCGCGAGGCCTGAGCGCACCGCCCGTCGTCGCGCCACCCGTCGCCGCACCGTCCCTCCCCGCGCCGCCCCGCTCGCGCCGCGCTACCGTCGGCGCAGGGGTGCCGTCGCGAGCCGGTCGCGCCACCTCCCCGGGGTCGGACCCCGCGAGGAGCACACCATGGTCGACGACGTCACCGCCGAGGTCACGCGCACGCTGCGCACCATCTGGTGGCTGCCCGTCCTGCGCGGCGTGCTGCTGCTCCTGCTGGGGCTGCTGCTGCTCGCGCAGCCGTCGGCCTCGGTCGCGGCCATCGTCTGGCTGTTCGGCATCTTCGCGGTCGTCGACGGCGTCGTCGCGGTCGTTCAGGGCGTCGCCAACCGCGGCGTGCCGGGGTGGACCTGGTGGGTCGTCGAGGGGCTCGCCGGGCTCGCCGTGGGCGTCGTCGTGGTGCTGTGGCCCGGGCCCACCGCGCGCGTGCTGTTCTTCCTGCTCGCCGCGTGGCTGCTGGTGCTCGGCGTCGTCTCGATCATCGCGGCCGTCGCCCTCTCGCGGGCGCGCGACGCCGGGTGGCACTGGCCGCTGGCGTTCGGGCTCGTGTGCACGCTGTTCGCGGTCCTGCTGGTCGCCCGGCCGCAGGTGTCGCTCGCGCTGTTCGGCGTCGTGCTGGGGCTGTTCGCGTTCGCGGGCGGCGCGCTCAACGTCGTCAGCGGGTTCGCCGTGCGGTCCGTCGTGCGCGAGCTCGGGCGGGACTCGGCCGCCGCCTGACGACCGCGGCGCGGGGCGTCAGCCGACGCCGAAGGTGGCGAGCCACTCGTCGGGCAGCAGCGTGTAGCCCACGAACGCGACGACGTCGAGCGCGGTGTGCGCGACGACCAGCGGCATGACGCGACGCCGTCGGCGGTAGTACTCGGCGAACACGACGCCCATGACGACGTTGCCGACGAACGGTCCCCACCCCTGGTACAGGTGGTACGAGCCGCGCAGCAGCGCGCTCGCGGCGATGATCGCGGGCGTGCCCCAGCGCAGCTCGCGCAGGCGCTCCACGAGGTAGCCGACGACGATGACCTCCTCGAGCAGCGCGTTCTGCAGCGCCGCGAGGATCAGCACCGGCACGGTCCACCACGCGGCGTTCAGGGCTGCGGCCTGCACGTCGACCGTGACGCCCAGCGCGCGCCCCGCCGCGTAGAGCCCCAGGCCCGGGATGCCGATGACCGCCGCCAGCCCGATGCCGATGCCGAGGTCGCGCAGCGGGCGCCGACCGTCGAGGCCGATGCGGCGGGTCGCGGACCGCCCGTTCGCGGACAGCAGGTACAGCGCGAGCGCGACGGGGACCAGCACGAACCCGATCGACAGCAGCTGGTAGGTGAGGTCGAGGTAGGGCCGCGACGACTGGCTCGCGTTGAGCGTGGCGGTCTGCTGCGCGAGCGGCGGGCCCGCGGTGAGCTTGGCGACGAGCGACACGACCGCGTAGACGGCCGACTTTCCCAGCGACAGGCCCAGGACGATCCAGATCTCGGCGGTCAGCCGGCGACGGACGGCGCGCTCGCCGGGTGCGGGTGCGCCCGTGCGGACGTCGGTGCGGCGCTCCGTGCCGGTGTGCGTGCGCGGGTCGGTGGCGTCGCCGGGGGTCGTGGCGGCCGCGCCGTCGGTCGACGTGCTGGTCGTCCTGCCCCGGGGTGTCGTCGGCGGCGCGTCGGGGGCCGGCTCGTCGTCGCTGTGCACGACGGCAGCGTACGGGCCGGGGCTGGACGTGCGCTGGAGGTCGGCTGGGAGCGACGAGCTCCGTCGGTGCGCGCGCCCCGGCCTCGCCGTGCGCGCCCGACTTGACGTGAGCCGCGCAGTGCGAGCAAAGTGCTTTGCAGCGCAAACTGATCGGAGCACCCCGTGACCGTCCCGCCCGTCCCCACGGACGACGACGCCCCCCTCGACCCCCGCGCGGGCCTCGACATCGTCGCCGCGCAGGAGCGCCGCGTGCGCGACTCCGAGGTCGACGAGCGCGTGCTCTTCGGCGTCTGGGGGGTCGCGTGGGTCGTCGGCTACCTCGTCCAGTGGTGGTCCGCGAGCGGATCGCCCACCGGCACCACGTCCGGCCCCGCCGGCGGCGTGTTCGGCCTGCTCATGGCCACCGCGATGGTCGTCACGGTCGTCCACCTCGTGCGGCGCTCGAGCGGCGTGCGCGGCACGAGCCGCACCGTCGGCGCGATGTACGGGTGGTCCTGGTTCCTCGGGTTCGCCGCGCAGAGCGCGATCGTCGCCGGCGTCGCCAACGCCGGCGCAACCCCCCAGGTGGTCGCCGTCGTCGCGAACGGCGTCGCGTGCCTCGTCGTCGGCCTGCTCTACATGGCCGGCGGCACGCTGTGGCGCGTCGGGCCGTTCTACGCGCTCGGCGTCTGGCTCGTCGTCACCGGTGGCGCCGCGAGCGTCGTCGGGATGCCCGCTGGGTACCTCGTCATGGCCTGCGCCGGGGGCGGCGGGATGCTCCTCGGCGCGGTGGTCACCGCGTTCCGGCACCGGCGGCACCCGTGACCGACGCCGACCTCGACCCCGTCATCCACTCGGCGTCCCGGCTGCGGGTCGTCGCCACGCTCGCCGCGCTCGACCGCGGCGACCGCATCGCCTTCCCCCGGCTGCAGAAGCTCCTCGACATGACCGCGGGGAACCTGTCCACGCACCTGCGGCGCCTCGAGGACGCCGGGTACGTCACCCAGACCAAGACGCACGTCGGCCGCACGCCCGCCACCTACGTCGAGCTCAGCCCCGCCGGGCGCACCGCGTTCGAGCGCTACACGCAGACCCTCGCCCAGCTGCTCAAGGGAGCACAGTGATGACCACCGACACCGCCCCGCCGCCCGTCCTCGTCGACCACGTCACGCGCCGCTTCGGCGACGTGACCGCGCTCGACGACGTCAGCCTGCGCGTCGACCACGGCGAGATCGTCGGCCTGCTCGGCCCCAACGGAGCCGGCAAGACGACGCTGCTCTCGCTGCTCGCGGGCCTGCGCACGCCCGACGCGGGCACCGTGCGCCTCTTCGGCGGCGACCCGCGCGACCCCGCGTCCCGCACGTCGCTCGGCACCACGCCGCAGGAGACCGGCCTGCCCGGCACGCTCAAGGTGGGCGAGGTCGTCGACTTCGTCGCCGGGCACTTCACCGACCCCATGCCCCGCTCCGAGGTGCTCGCGCGGTTCGCGCTCGAGGACCTCGCCGACCGGCAGACCGGCGCGCTGTCCGGCGGGCAGAAGCGCCGCCTCGCGGTCGGGCTCTCGCTCGTCGGCCGCCCGCGGCTCGTGCTGCTCGACGAGCCGACCACGGGCCTCGACGTCGAGGCGCGGCACGTGCTGTGGCAGGCGCTGCGCGACTACCACGCCGACGGCGCGACGGTCATCGTCACGAGCCACTACCTCGAGGAGATCGAGGCGCTCGCGCAGCGCGTCGTCGTGGTCGGCGGCGGGCGCGTCGTCGCCGACGACACGCTCGCGCGCGTGCTCGACCTCGTCTCCGTCCGGCGCGTCGCGCTCACGCTGCCCGAGCCGGCCGGCGCCGCGCTCACCGCGCTGCCCGGCGTGCACGACGTCACCGAGGTGCCCGACCCGCGCGGCGGTGTGCGCGCGACGCTCGTCGCGGCCGACGCCGACGCGTGCGTGCGGACCCTCGTCGAGCGGGCCGTGCCGTTCCGGGACCTCGAGGTGCGCGGTGCGTCCCTCGAGGAGGCGTTCCTGTCCCTCACGTCGTCCGCGGAGCACGCCGCGATTCCCGCCGCCGCGATTCCCGCCGCCGCGACCGACCCGACCGCCACGGAGGTGGCCCGATGAGCACCACCACCGCACCCGGCACGACCCGCACCGCACCGCCCGCGCTCCGGTCCTGGGCGTCGCTGGCGTGGCTGCACGCGCGCTACCAGTTCCTCGAGACCGTGCGCGTGCCGATCGCCGTCATCGGCAACCTGCTGTTCCCGACCCTCGCGCTGCTGTTCTTCGTGATCCCGCAGGACTCGATCACGTCCGACCCGGCGATCTCCACCGCCGCCGTCGCGCAGCTCGCGACGTTCGCCGTCATGTCGTCGTGCCTGTTCACGCACGGCACGGGCGTCGCCGAGGACCGTGCGCAGCCGTTCGACACGTTCGTGCGCGCGCTGCCCGCGCGGCCGGGGCCCCGGCTCGCCGGGCGCGTGCTCAACGGGCTCGTGTGGTGCTACCTCGCGCTCGTGCCGCTCGTCGTCGTCGGTGCCGTGCTCACCGCCGCGACGCTCACGCCGCTGCAGGCGCTCGGCGCGGTCGTCATGGTCGCGGCCGTCGCGGTGCCGTTCACGCTGCTCGGCATGGCGATCGGGTACGCGCTGTCGAGCAAGGCCGCGCTCGCCGTGGTCCAGTGCACGCTGTTCCCGCTCGCGTTCGCCGGCGGCCTGTTCATGCCGCCCGAGGTCTTCCCGCGCTGGCTCGACGCACTGTCGCAGGCGCTGCCGTCGCGGGCCGCGCGCGACCTGGTCGTGCAGGTGACGTCCGGCGTCGACGCGAGCGCGCTCGCGGTGCCCGTGCTGGCCGCCTGGACCGCGCTGCTCGCGGTGCTCGCGGTCGTCGCGGTCCGCCGCGACGAGGGCCGCCGCTTCCGCTGACGCCCGCCCCCGTCGCCCTCCCGGCCTGCCTGTCCCGCCGAGCGCGGTACTCGTCGCCCGAGCGCGGTACCCACGAGGACCGCGCTCGGCGCGTGAGGACCGCGCTCGGTGCCACGAGAGTCGACCTTCCCGGATGCTCGCCGCGCCACCCGTGCGGCGTGGTCCACCGGGGCGGCCCGTCGCGGCCGGCGCCCTACCCGGCACCACCCCGATCCCGGCGTCCCCCTCACCACCCGAGCGCGGTACTCGTCGCGCGAGCGCGGTACCCACGAGTGCCGCGCTCGGTGCGTGAGTGCCGCGC
>JAEYNO010000473.1 GCA_023412515.1 Actinomycetes bacterium | reverse complement strand
CACGCTCGGGTGGAACCGCTACCACGGTGCCGACGCGGTCCCCGCTCCTTGACACCTGACCACCTGGCGCAGCAAGGTGTCCCGCAGTGCGTGGGAACGCTCCCGCAATCACGGCGAGAGCGCACCCACGACGGGGCCGACCACCCCACGCACGATGCCCGACGTCGACGACGCGCGGCACCGGGCGGATCGACGTACGGCGGTGTCGCCGTCCGACTGACAAGGGAGTCACAGTGCGCAAGACCACACGCAGGACGTGGGCGCTCGCAGCGGGTGTCATGAGCGTCTCGCTGCTCGCGACCGCCTGCTCCAACGACGGCGGCAACACCGACGGCGGTTCGACCGACGCCGACGGCAAGGTCACCATCACCGTCGCGACGTTCAACGACTTCGGCTACACCGACGAGCTGCTCGCCGAGTACACCGAGGCGAACCCGAACGTCGTCGTCAAGCAGACGCGGGCCGCGAAGTCCGAGGACGCCCGCACCAACCTCACGACGAAGCTCGCGGCCGGCGGCTCGGGACTCGCCGACATCGAGGCCATCGAGGTCGACTGGCTGCCCGAGCTCGTCCAGAGCTCCGACGCCTTCGCCGACCTCACGGACTCGGCCGTCGAGGGCCGCTGGGAGGACTGGAAGGTCAAGGCCGCGACGACGGCCGACGGCAAGCTCATCGGCTACGGCACGGACATCGGCCCGGAGGGCATCTGCTACCGCGCCGACCTGTTCGAGGCCGCGGGCCTGCCCTCGGACCGCGAGTCGGTCAAGGAGCTCCTCGGCGGCGACAACGCCACGTGGGAGAGCTACTTCGCGGCTGGCCGCCAGTTCAAGGCCGCCTCGCCCGACGTCGCCTGGTTCGACTCGGCGTCGTCCATCTACCAGGGCATGGTCAACCAGCTGGAGAACGCGTACGAGGAGAGCGACGGCACGCCGAAGCCCCTCGCGGACAACGCGGACGTCAAGAAGCTGTACGAGGCCACGCTCAACGCCTCGGCCGACCTCTCGGCGCACCTCGGCCAGTGGTCGGGCGACTGGGACGCCGCGTTCCAGAAGAACGGCTTCGCGACCATGCTGTGCCCCGCCTGGATGACCGGTCCCATCGAGGAGCGCGCCGGCGGCATCACCGGCTGGGACGTCGCCGACGTCTTCCCCGGCGGCGGCGGCAACTGGGGCGGTTCGTACCTGACGGTCCCGTCGACGGGCAAGAACGTCGACGAGGCCAAGAAGGTCGCCGAGTGGCTGACCTCGCCCGAGACGCAGATCAAGGCGTTCCTCAACGCGGGCACCTTCCCGAGCCAGGTCGAGGCCTGGGACTCGGCGGACCTCACGGCCGCGACGAACGACTTCTTCAACAACGCGCCCGTCGGTGAGATCTTCGCCAAGCGTGCGGCGGCGATCGACGTCACGCCGTTCAAGGGCCCGAACTACTTCCAGATCCACCAGACGGTCGGCGACGCGCTGAACCGGGTCGACATCGACAAGTCGGAGTCGATCGAGCAGGGCTGGACGAGCGCGGTCCAGGCGTACGACAACCTGGGTCTGTGACCCACCGGGCCGGCCGGGGACCTGCGACACGGTCCCCGGCCGGCCCTCCGGTGTGACCGCACGGTCCGCCTTCTGACGTCCGAGGGTCTGCGGGCACGACGCGACCCTGAGCCCCCGCACGCGGGTCACCACCCCCACGAGGTCCGTCATGTCCGTCAAGTCACCGGCGCCCGAGCGCATCGCGCCCGCGGGCACGCCCCGCGCGCCGCGCCGGGTCGGCTTCTCCCAGCGGCTGTCCCGCTGGGACGTCAAGCTGTCCCCGTACCTCTACATCTCCCCGTTCTTCATCCTGTTCGCCATCACGGGCCTGTTCCCGCTGATCTACACGGCGTACGTCTCGCTCCACCAGTGGTCGCTGCTGGGCGGCCAGGGTGACTACATCGGGTTCCAGAACTTCACCGACATCTTCGCGCAGCCGGCCTTCTGGCGGTCGCTGCGCAACACGTTCTCGATCTTCCTGCTGTCCTCGGTGCCGCAGGTGCTCGTCGCGATCGTCATCGCCGCCCTGCTGGACCAGAACCTGCGCGCCAAGACGTTCTGGCGCATGGGCGTGCTGCTGCCCTACGTGGTCGCGCCGGTCGCGGTCGGCCTCATCTTCGGCCGCATGTTCGCCGACCAGTCGGGCCTCATCAACGGCGCCCTCGGGTTCTTCGGCATCGAGCCGATCCGCTGGCACGTCGACGCGCTCGCGAGCCACGTCGCGATCGCCTCGATGGTCAACTTCCGGTGGACCGGCTACAACGCCCTGATCTTCCTCGCCGCGATGCAGGCCGTGCCGCGCGAGCTCTACGAGGCCGCGATCATCGACGGCGCCGGCCGCGTGCGCCAGTTCTTCTCGATCACGATCCCGCAGATCCGCGCCACGATCATCTTCGTCGTCCTGACGTCGACCATCGGCGGTCTGCAGATCTTCGACGAGCCCCGCGTCTTCGACGAGGCGGGCCGCGGCGGGTCGTCCCAGCAGTGGATGACCACGACGCTCTACCTGTACGACGTCGGCTGGGGCACGCAGCGGAACCTGGGACGCGCCGCCGCGGTCGCCTGGCTCCTGTTCCTCATCGTCGTCGTGATCGGCTTCATCAACTTCGCGATCACCAACCGGATCTCGACGTCGGGTGCCGACCGCACCACCACGCGCACCCGTCGCCAGCGACGCGCTGCCGCCCGTTCCTCGAGGAGGTCCGCATGAGCTCCGTCCCCACGACCCGCCAGACGGCGGGCGCCGGCGCCGCACGTGCGGCCGCCCGGCGGGCCGGCCGCAGCAAGGTCGGCGGGTACGACCGCCGTCCCGGCGTCGTCACCTACGTGCTGCTCGGCGTGGCCGTGCTCATCGGCCTCGGGCCGCTGTACTACACGCTGCTGCTCGGCTCGTCGGACCCGGTCGCGATCGCCCAGAGCTCGCTGCCGCAGCTGCTGCCGGACGCGAGCCTGTTCGACAACTTCTCGAAGGTCATCAACTCCGACGCGTTCGACTTCTGGAAGGCGTTCGGCAACTCGCTGATCATCGCGCTCTTCACGTCCGCGACGACGGTGCTGTTCTCGACGCTCGCCGGCTTCTCGTTCGCGAAGCTGTCGTTCAAGGGCCGCCGGCCGCTGCTCGTCTTCGTCATCGCGACGATGGCCGTGCCGACCCAGCTCGGCGTCATCCCGCTGTACATCATCATGGCGAAGATCGGCTGGATCGGGACCCTGCAGGCGGTCATCGTGCCGGCTCTGGTCACCGCGTTCGGCGTGTTCTGGATGACGCAGTACCTCGAGGAAGCGCTGCCCTACGAGCTCATCGAGGCCGCACGCGTCGACGGCGCGTCGATGTTCCGCACGTTCTGGTCGATCGCCCTGCCGGCGGCTCGCCCGGCGGCCGCGATGCTCGCGCTGTTCACGTTCGTCACGCAGTGGACCAACTTCTTCTGGCCGTCGATCGTGCTCAACCAGAGCAACCCGACGCTGCCCGTCGCGGTCCGCCTGCTGCAGGCGAACTACTTCGTGGACTACTCGCTGGTCATGGCCGGCGTCTTCCTCATCACGCTGCCGCTGATCATCCTGTTCGTCTTCGCCGGCCGCCAGCTCGTGGCGGGCATCATGGCGGGCGCCGTCAAGGGCTGAGCCCGACCCGGCCCGGGGCGCTTCCCACGCTCGCCCCGGGCCGGGAGGTAATCTCACGCGTGCGTCACCGCGCGCGAAGCGTGACAGTGCACAGGCACCGTCGCCTGGTAGCAACAGGAGGAAGACCTCGGTGGTCAACAACCTCGGCACGCGGGGCGAGTCGCACCGTCCCGCCGCTCCCACGCTGGAGCAGGTCGCGGAACGCGCAGGCGTCTCGCGGTCCACCGCGTCCCGCGCCATCAACGGTGGCCTGCGGGTCTCCCCCGAGGCGCTCTCGGCCGTCGAGGCCGCCGTCGCCGACCTCGGCTACACCCCCAACCGCGCCGCGCGCTCCCTCGTCACGCGCCGCACCGACTCGATCGCGCTCGTGGTCCCCGAGCCCGACGAGCGCGTGCTGTCCGACCCGTTCTTCGCGGGCACCCTCAACGGGCTGAGCACGTCGCTCGCGGACTCCGACATCCAGGTCGTCCTCGTCATCGCCCGCCCGGGCGAGAGCGAGCGCACGATCCGGTACCTGCGCAACGGCCACGTCGACGGGGCGATCGTGGTGTCGCACCACCGCGACGACGAGCTCGACCGCGCGCTGCTCGCGTCGGCCGTGCCGAACGTCTTCGTCGGGCGTCCGCTGTCAGCCCCGGACGAGCACGTGCAGTACGTCGACACCGACAACACCGAGGGCGGCCGTCTCGCGACGCAGCACCTCGTCGACCGCGGCTGCCGCCGCATCGGCACGATCGCCGGTCCGCAGGACATGTCCGCGGGCATCGACCGCCTCGCGGGCTGGCGGCAGGCGATGTCCGCGGCGGGACTCGACCAGTCCGCCGTGGTCCACGGCGACTTCACGATCGCCTCCGGCGCGACCGCGGCACGCGAGCTGCTGGCCGCCCACCCGGACGTCGACGGCATCTTCATCGCCTCCGACCTCATGGCGGCGGGCGCGCTCGGCGTCATCACCGAGCTCGGTCGCGACGTGCCCGGTGACGTCAAGGTCGTCGGGTACGACAACCTGGGCGTCGCGGCGTCCACGAGCCCGCCCCTCACGAGCGTCATCCAGCCGGTCATCGCCATGGCCCGCGCCGCCGGCGCGCGGCTGCTGGACCAGCTCAACGGCGCACCCGCCGGCGACCCGCTGATCTTCGCCCCCGAGCTCGTGGTGCGCGCCTCCGCCTGACAGACCCGCGCCTGACAGACGGCGCTCGACAGACGGCGGACTGAGAGACGGCGCCTGAGACGATGCCGGTGGCGACGCGCCGTCGCCGCCGGCCCACCACGACGCGACCCTGCGGCGTGCCCGTGCCAGGGTGGGCCCATGCCTCACGACACCATCTCCCCCGAGCCCGACGACCCTCCCGCCTCCTCCGCGCCGCTCGCGACCGCGCTGCACCAGCTGGCGCGCGCGGTCGAGATCCTGTCCTACGACGAGGGCCTCCACGAGGTCCTCGCGACGCCGCGCCGCGAGATGCGCGTCGCGGTGCCGCTGCGCCGCGACGACGGCCGGGTCCAGGTCTTCACCGGCTACCGCGTGCAGCACAACATCTCGCGCGGGCCCGGCAAGGGTGGGCTGCGCTACGCACCCGGCGTCGACATCGACGAGGTCCGGGCGCTCGCGATGTGGATGACGTGGAAGTGCGCGGTCGTCGACGTGCCGTACGGGGGCGCCAAGGGCGGCGTCACGATCGACCCGCACGCGTACTCCAGGGCCGAGCTCGAGCGTGTCACCCGGCGCTACACGAGCGAGATCATGCCCATGATCGGACCCGAGCGGGACATCATGGCGCCCGACATCGGCACCGACGAGCGCACGATGGCCTGGGTCATGGACACCTACTCGGTGAACCGTGGCTTCACGATCCCCGCGGTCACGACCGGCAAGCCGCTCGCCGTCGGCGGCTCTCTGGGGCGCCCGACCGCGACGTCGCAGGGCGTCGTCCACACCGCGCGCGCGGCGCTGCGTGCCGACGGCGTGGAGCTCGCCGAGGTCAGCGCAGCGGTGCAGGGGTTCGGCAAGGTCGGCTCGCACGCCGCACGCCTGCTGCACGAGGCCGGCACGCGCGTCGTCGCCGTGAGCGACCAGTACGGCGGCGTGCAGCGGGCCGACGGGCTCGACGTCCCGGCGCTGCTCGAGCACGTCGCGCGCACCGGCACCGTGACGGGGTTCGGCGACGCCGACGCCGTGAGCAACACCGACCTGCTCGCGCTGGACGTGGACGTCCTCGTGCCGGCGGCCGTCGAGGGCGTGCTCGACGGCGACACGGCCGCGCGGGTCAAGGCGCGGTGGGTCGTCGAGGGGGCCAACGGACCGACCACGAGCGAGGGCGACCGCGTGCTCGCCGAGCGCGGGGTCGTCGTCGTCCCCGACATCCTCGCGAACGCCGGCGGCGTCGTCGTGAGCTACTTCGAGTGGGTGCAGGCCAACCAGGCGTACTGGTGGACCGAGCAGGAGATCGCCGAGCGGCTCGAGCAGCGGATGCTCGCGAGCCACGCGTCGGTGTCCGCGCTCGCCCGCGCGGAGTCCGTGACGCTGCGCGAGGCGGCGCTCACGATCGGCGTGCGTCGGGTCGCCGAGGCGCACCAGATCCGCGGGCTGTACCCCTGAGGCACGCAACGGGGCGGTGCCGGCGCCGCGACGTCGCGACCGGCACCGTCTCGTGGGGCACTGCCCCGTCCCCGGCCGCCCGACGACGGCCGGTCCGGCGTCAGACCCGCGGCAGGCGCTCGGCCCACTCCCCCAGCGCGACGCGCGGGCCCGTGTAGAACGGGACCTCCTCGCGCACGTGCAGGCGCGCCTGCGTCGCCCGCAGCTCACGCATGAGGTCGACGATCCGGTGCAGCTCGGACGCCTCGAACGCCAGCAGCCACTCGTAGTCGCCCAGCGCGAACGACGACACCGTGTTGGCGCGCACGTCGGCGTAGTCGCGTGCCGCGGCGCCGTGCTCGTGCAACATCGCGCGACGCTCGTCGTCCGGCAGCACGTACCACTCGTACGAGCGCACGAACGGGTAGATGCACATGTAGTCGCCCGCGGGCTCGCCGGCGAGGAACGCGGGCACGTGCGCACGGTTGAACTCGGCGGGGCGGTGCAGCCCGACCACCGACCAGACGGGCGTGAGGTGCGCGCCGAGCGCGCTCGCGCGCAGCCGGTGGTACGCCGCCTGGACCTGCTCGACGGTCTCGGCGTGCCACCAGACCATGAGGTCGGCGTCGGCCCGCAGACCGGCGACGTCGTACCAGCCGCGCACGACCAGCTCGGCGTCCGCACCGACCGCGCGCTCGGCGTCGGCGACGACCGCGGCCCGCGCGGCGTCGTCGGCCGGGAGCGGGGCGTCGACCGCGAACACCGACCACATCGTGTAGCGGATCGTGGCGTTGAGCGTCTCGGCGTCGGGCGCGGGCGTGCTGGTCACGGGGTCTCCGTCGGGTCGTTCGGGCGGTCGGGTGGTGGGCGCGGCGCCGTCAGGACCAGGGGTCCTCGGAGCACGCCGCGGGCAGGCCGGAGTCGACGCCGGCGCGCTGCCGGCAGCAGCCGGGGGCGCAGATCGAGCGGAAGGGCGGCAGCGCGCCGACC
>JAEYNO010000448.1 GCA_023412515.1 Actinomycetes bacterium | reverse complement strand
GGTGAGCACGGTCCGCGAGGCCAAGCGCTGGCTCACGGGCGCGATCGCCGCGGGCGAGGCGCTGCGCGTCGGGTCCGGGCGCGGGCCGGTCGACCACCTGCACCACGCGCCGACGCTGGGTGCGCGGCCGTTCGGCGACGAGGCGTGGGACGCCGTCGCCGGGCTGCGCGCGGCGTGCGACGACGTGCCGTTCGTGCGCGCGCTCGCGGACGGCACGCTGCCGCGCGCGGCGTTCGAGGCGTACGTGCACCAGGACGCGCTCTACCTCGCGGCGTACTCGCGCGTGCTCGCCCGCGCGAGCGAGCTCGCGCCGACGGGCGAGGCGCAGGCGTTCTGGGCGCGCGGCGCGAGCACGTGCCTGGACGTCGAGTCCGCGCTCCACCGCGACCGGCGCGCCCACGGGCGGTATGCCGGCGTCCCCGCGTCCGCCGTCACCACGGCCTACACCGACCACCTGCTCGCGGTCGGCGCGACCGGCACGTACGCCGAGGTCACCGCTGCGGTGCTGCCGTGCTACCGCCTGTACGCGGACATCGGTGCGCGCATCCTCGCGCGGGCGGGCGACCTGGCCGACCACCCGTACGGCGACTGGGTCGCGACCTACGGCGACCCGGCGTTCGCGGCGTCGGCGGCGCAGGCGGGTGCGCTCGCGGACGCCGCGGCGCGCGAGGTCGGTGCGGCGACGCGTGAGCGCATGCTCGCGGCGTACGTCCGCTCGTGCGAGCACGAGGTCGCGTTCTTCGACCAGGTCGACGTCCCGGCGTGCACGTCCGTCGGCCGGGCTCGGGGGGTGCAGCCCGCGCTCGGCTGACGCCGTGCCGCGCACCGCGCACCGCGTGCCGGGGCGACGGGGTGACGACCCGGCCGACGCCCGACACCCTGCTGCCGCTGCTCGACCGCGCGACGCGCGCGTACTGGCGCGCGACCGGTCGGCGCTGACCGAGCGGCCCGCCGCGCCCAGCACGCGGGTGACGCCGACGACGGCGCCCTGGACGAGTCGACCGTCGGGCCGTGCGGGGCCGAGCAGATCCGTCGACACGTGCGCCGGCGCACCCTGGACGACGTCGAGATCGCCGCCTCGGAATGGGTCGGCAGGTTCTACGACCGGTGCGTGCCCACCGGGCTCGGCGACGTCCCGCCCGCCCACCGCGAGGCCCACCGGTACCGTCAGAAACGCGCGTCAACGACGCTCGACACCACAGAATCGAGCCTCACCGAACCCGGGGCGGCTCAGTCGAATGGGCCGGTCAAGGAGTTGAGCGCGCTGAAAACGGACCACAGAAGGACCCGCTTGTGGCATGATCGCTGAACTGATCCGCACGGTGGTGAAAAGCCCGCCATTCAACGGTGGCGTCAATGACGGTGCGGCGTGTCCCAGGGGGAATGGAGCGTATCGGTGCTCGACACGAAAGCCCGCCCAGGAAGTGGGTCCGGACAGCTGGACCCCGAGCGGTCACGTACGTGGTTGGTCACCGGTGGGCCGGGGCCCGAACGCGAGGGTTCCCTGATCTCCGGCGATCACGTCTCCCAGGCCCTGGACGATCTCGGCATCCGGCACCGGATGGTCGACCTCGTGTCGATCGCCGAAGCAGACCTCCGCCCGGGCGACGTCGCCTTCTTGACGACGCACGGGCAGTGGGGTGAGGACGGCAAGCTCCAGGGCTACCTGGAGACGCTCCGCGTGGCGTACACGGGCGCCGGTGTGCTCGGTGCGGCCGTGTCCATGCATAAGGCCGCCGCGAACAGGGCTGCCCAGGCGCTGTCGCTTCACGTCCCCCCCCTGGTTGCGCGTCATCTCGTCGACCTCGGACGAGGAGGTGCGAGCTTTCGTCGAGGCGCACGGACCACGCACCATCCTGCGCCCGGCGAGCGGTGGTGGGAGTCGTGGCGTCGTCGCCGGTGACACCGCGCAGGACATCCTCGACGCCCTTCGAGGCACGGACTGGGAGCACTCCGACTTCCTGCTGAGCCAGTTCGTCGTGGGCGTCGAGGTGTCTGCGGCGTGCATCGTGCTCGACGGCGTGCTCGAGCACCTCCCGATCCTGCAGACGGAGCATGACGGAGTGGTCTACGACTACGAGGCCAAGCACGACCAGACCCGCCGCCGTCACCAGTGCCCCGCACCGCTGGACGAGGACGTCGCGCAGGAGGTCCGTGACGCGTGCGCGGGCCTGTACGAGGCCCTTGGGCTGCGCGGCTACGTGCGCTTCGACTTCCTGGTGTCGGCGGACCGCGTGCCGTGGTTCCTGGAGGTGAACATGTTGCCCGGCATGTCCCGGACCGGAAACCTGGCGACGATGGCCGCCGCAGCCGGCCTCACCTTCTCCCAGCTGGTGCGACGTCAGCTGGACAGTGCCGGCGGCATCGAACGGTACCGCTCGTGACGGCGGTGGGTTTCATGACGGTTCCGGCGCCTCACGCTCCTCTGCAGGGATGGTCGGGTACGCAGGCGGCCGGAGTCCTGACGTGGGACGGCGCTCTCTACCGCTCGGTGGGTGAGGAGATCTCGTCACTCGTCCAGGAGCAGCTGTCGGCGGCACGCGACCTCTGGCTGGAGGCGCCCGCGCGGTTCGCGCGACGTGTCGGACTCGGTCCCGACCTCGCGGCCCAGGTGCCGGTGCAGTGGGACTTCTGCTCCACGGCGTTCTGCCGGGTGGACTTCCTTCTGGACGACATGGTCCCCGTGGTCCTCGAGATCAACTTCGGCACGTCCGCCGGCGGCTCGATCGACTTCGAGGCGTGGGCCACCAGTGCGGGAGCCTCGACCGACGACGGGCCGAACCGGGAACGGATGCGGTGGGTCGCCCAGCGGGCGCGCGATCTTCGTGCACGGCGCGTCGTCATCCCGGTCTGGCCGTGGTTGGGCAGCGACGACCCGGAAGAGTACTTCGCGTCCACCTGCGGATACCTGCGGGAGTTCGGGACGTGCCCGGTCCTGGTGCCGCTGGACCGGGTCCTCGCCGAGACCGACGCGACGCGGGACGTGCTGCTCAGGTTGTTCGCACTGCAGGACGCGCACGCGAACGGCTTCGACGCCCGTCAGTTCGGGTACGGTGCGAGCTCGTCTCTGACGTGGTTGTGCGGCGAGTTCTCCACCGCGTTGTCGAGCAAGGCGCTGCTCGCGTCGAAGGCCCTGCAGACTTCGGGGCTGCGCGCCGTCGCGCGCACCCACGTCCTCGGCTCATCGATGGCAGGGTTCGAGACGATCAGCGTCGCTGAGGCGGTGGCTCGGCGAGAGTCGCTGGTGCTCAAGCCGGTCGACGGACTGGGCGGTGTCGGGGTCACGTTCGGACGTGCCACTGCACCCGACGAGTGGGCCGCGCGGTGCGCCGGGGCCGGCGCAGGACGATGGGTCGCGCAGCAGGTCGCGACGCCAGATCTCGTGCCCACGCCGCACGGGCCATGCGCTGTCGTGTGGGGCATGTACCTGGTGCAGGGTCGCCCTGCGGGGGTCCTCGCGCGCTTCGTACCCGCGGACGCGGGGCGCGACCGTGTCATCAACGGTCACGCCGGGGCGATGCTCACAGCGACGGTCACCACGTGACGACCGACGTCACACCCCGAACCGCCGCTCGACGGCTGATCGTGCTGGCGGGTCTGTCTGCGGGGGGTGACGGGATCACCCGCACGCTGCTGCCGCTCGCGGCAGCGGCCGCGCCCGGGGCTGATGCACTGGTCGGGCTCGTGCAGACCGCCGCGAGACTGCCGTGGTTGCTGGTGTCGCTGCCCGCGGGTCGAGTCGTCGACCGACGCGGTGCGGGCCCTGTCCTGTTGGCCGGTCTGATCCTCAAGGTCGCCGGGCTGATCGCGATCGCTGCAGCAGTCCTCGGCTCGTACTGGTGGCTGCTCGCGCTGGCTGCGGTGATCGCCGTCACCGGCGAGGTGCTCTTCGAGACCGCCACCCAGGTCAGCGTCGTCCACGACTTCGACGCCCGAGACCGGCCACGCACGAACAGCACCCTTCAGGCGGTCCAGGTCTCGCTCGGGCAGTTCCTGGGACCGACCGTCGCGGGCCTGGCGTGGCAGTGGCACGCGGCCACGGCCGTGGGAGTGGCCTTCATGGCCCAGCTGGGCGCGGTGCGTGCTCGACGGAGCTGGCAGGTCAAGCGCGGCCCCGGCGTCACCGCGAGGCCTGCGGCAGGCGCGCCCCGTTGGAGCGCCGGGATGCGGGCGCTGTGGTCGTCGCCCGCGCTGCGCGCGACCACCGTGATCGGCACGGTCAGCATGCTCGCCTACGGGCTGTGGTCGGCATGCTTCGTGCTGTACGTCACCGGGCCCGGTGGGCTGGACGCGAGCGGTGCCGTGTTCGGTCTGCTCGTCGGGTGCCCGGCGATCGGGTCTCTGCTCGGCAGCCGGCTGTTCCCTCCGCTGCTGAGACGGGTCACGGCGTTCGGAGGACTGGTTGCCATGGTCCTGGGACAGGTCGGCCTGTTCTTGCCGAGCGCACTCGGCGCGGGGGTCCCGGCCGTCGCTGCGGGACTCGTGGTCTACGGGCTCGGACTGGCGGGGTGGTCCGGGGGAGTGCTCGCGTACAGGCAGGCAGCGGTGCCAAGAGACGTCTATGGGCAAGTCACGGGCGCCTACCGGTTCGTGAGTTGGGGCGCGAGCCCGGTCGGAGCGCTCCTGGGAGCCTTCGTCGTCTCGCGTGCGTCGGTGTCGGCTGCCATGCTCGCCGGCCTGTGCCTCGTGCTCGTTCAGGCCCCTCTGGTCGCGTGGGCGAGGTCGCTGCACACCTACCGCGGAGACGAACCGTGACGACCGCTCCGACCTACTTCTCCCAGTGGGGCGACCTGTCCAGCAACCACGCTGTGATCGAGCGCCGGGAAGACCCCGCCGCCTTCCACGACTGGCGTTCGGACGGCTACTCCTCGGTCGAGGAGTACCGCCGCTGGTCGGCCAACACCTGCGGCATCGCGTGCCTCGAGTCCGTCCTGTCCACCCGGGGCGCGCCGGTGCCCAGGAAAGCCGATCTGGTCCAGGGCGCTGTCGCCGCGGGCGCGCTGGTACCCCGCGACGACGGTCGGGTCGACGGCCTGTTCTACCAGCCGTTCGTGGAGTGGGTGGCGCGGGACTTCGAGATCGAGGCGGAGACGCGACGCACCCTCGACGTCGGTGAGGTCCGGGCACTGGCCGCGTCGGGGGACTGGTTCGTCATGGCGTCGGTTTCGTCCGAGATCCGCTGGCCGGACCGACCGGCAACACGACGGGGCGGCCACCTGGTCCTGGTGCACGACGTGCACGGTGACGACCTCGTGTTCCACAACCCCTCGGGTCTGGCCGGCACGGCGGGGAACGCGCGCTGCACCCCAGAGACGTTCGCTCGGTTCTTCGCCGGGCGCGGGATCACCATGAGGAGGACTCGTTGAGGATCGCTCTGGTCGCCGGTGGGCAGACCGCAGAGGCCACCGGCACGCTCGGGTCTGCTGCACAGCTGGCGGACACCGCCCGCTCGGCCGGACACGCCGTCGAGATCGTCGCGCTGCCCGACGACCGGACGCGTCGCCCTGAAGCGCTCGCGGCGGTCGGCCGTTGCGACATCGCCATCCCGTTGGTCGCCGGTCTCGAGGGGACCTTCGAGCTGCTCGGCATCCCGTACGTGGGCTCTCCACCCGACGCCGCCGCCCTGGCCGCCCACAAGGGCCACTTCAACGCGATGGTGAGCGCCCTGGGTCTGAACAAGGTTCCGTACGAGGTGTACGACCTCGACCGGGACGAGGTTCCCGTCGAGGTGCCCTTCGAGGGGCCGTGGTACGTCAAGCCCGCGCGGCTGGGGGCCTCGTTCGGGATCACGAGGGTCGACGACGGCGGAGCCGTCGCCGACGCGGTGCGGGACGCAGCACGACATGACTCGATCGTGCTGATCGAGCAGGAGGTCCCTCGCCCGTTCGTCGAGGTGGAGGTCGCAGCGGTCGTCGGGGAGACGGTGCTGCTGTCCCCTCCGATGGAGATCGTGGCCCCCGGCGCTGTGTGGCGTGACTCGACGTGGAAGTACTCGATCGACGAGCGTCCCACGGCGTTCGACGACGCCGCGGTCGCGAGTACCTGCACCGACGTCGTGCGCCTGCTCATCGCACGCATCGGCCTCGCCGGAGCGATGCGGTTCGACCTGTTCGTCTCCGCGAGCGAGACCGTCTACGTCGGTGAGGTCAACGCGCTGCCCGGTCACGGCGTCGCCTCGATGTTTCCCCGCATCTTCGAGCACGCTGGGGTGGACAGGGTCGAGCAGCTCACGGCGATGCTCGACGCCGGCCTGGTTCTGAGCGCGCGCAGCGGCTCTCTCCGTGTTCGAGCCTGACCGGCCACCCGGCCGTGCGGCGGCCCGGTGTCGCGTCGTCGGGGGTCGATGACGCGATGCGAGGTGTGACCATGCGACCTATCGGTAGCGCTCCGGGCCTTCTGCGCCCGCTGTCCTGATCGTCGCCGCGCACGCCGCGCGAACCCACTGCCGGCGCTCATGACTCGTGCGGGAGCGTCTGTGGCGATTCGAGAGGGTGCGCATGGCTGTCTCCAGCGGGCGAAGCGTCGATGGCGATGACGCGCCTTCGCCCACCGCGCCGTCGTCCGGTGGGCGCGCGGTCATGGCCGTCAAGCCGCCCGCCGTGCTCAGCAGGAGCCGTCCGTGCAGGTCTCGGCGGTGGGGGCTGCGGTCAGCGGGTTCGCCTCGCGCCACCCTGCGTCGAGCAGCTGCGTGAACACCTCGGCGGGCTGCGCGCCCGAGACGGCGTACTTCCGGTCGACGACGAAGAACGGCACGCCCGTGACGCGCAGCGCGCGCGCCTCGTCGAGGTCGGCGCGCACCTCGTCGGCGGCGTCGTCGCCCGCGAGGGCGCTCGCGACCCGCTCGTCCGACCAGCCGTGGTCGCCGAACCCGGCCTGCGCGGCGATGCGCACGAGCGCGCCGTCGGCGCCCAGGTCGACGCCCTGCTCGAAGTGCGCCGAGAACAGCGCCTCCATGGTCGCCTCGACGAGCGTGGCGCCCCCGGCGCGGCGCGCGAGGTGCAGCAGGCGGTGCGCGTCGAACGTGTTGAACGCGAGCGTGCGGTCGAAGTCGTACCGCAGGCCCTCGCCCGCGGCGACGTCGGTGACGTGGCCGAACATCTGCTGCACCTGGTCGCGCGGCAGGCCCTTCATCTCGACGAGCGCGTCGACCTCGGGGCGGCCGGGGCCCGTGGGCGTGTCGGGGGAGAGCTGGTAGGAGCGCCACACGACCTCGACGTGCTCGGCGTGCGGGAAGTCGCGCAGCGCCGTCGCGAACCGGCGCTTGCCGATGAAGCACCAGGGGCACGCGACGTCGGACCAGACCTCGACGGTGACGGTCCGCGGCGGGGCGGCGAAGACGGGGGTGTCGAGGCTCATGGCAGCAGGAGGACCTTTCCGGTGGTGGTGCGCCCCTCGAGGGCGCGGTGGGCGTCGGCCGCGTCGGCCAGGGGGTACGTGGCGCCGACGCGCACGTCGAGCGCACGGGCGGCGACGGCGTCGAACAGCTCGGTGGCGCGCCACAGCAGCTCGTCGCGCGTGGCCGTGTGGTCGCCGAGCGTGGGGCGCGTGACGAACAGCGAGCCGCCCGCGTTGAGCCGCTGCAGGTCGACCGGCGGCACCTGCCCGGACGACCCGCCGTACAGCACGAGCGTGCCGCGCCGGGCCAGCGACGCGAGCGACGCGTCGAACGTGTCCTTGCCGACGCCGTCGTAGACGACGTGCACGCCGCGCCCGTCGGTGAGGTCGCGGACCAGCGCGGGCAGCTCGGCGGTGAGGTCGGACAGCTCGCGGTAGCGGACGACGTCGCCCGCGCCGGCCGCCCGCGCGAGCGCCTCCTTGTCCGCCGAGCCGACGGTGGCGATCACGCGCGCACCGCGCGCGGCCGCGAGCTGCGTGAGCAGCAGCCCGACGCCGCCCGCGCCGGCGTGCAGCAGCACGTCGTGCCCCTCGCGCAGCGGGAAGGTCGAGGCGGCGAGGTAGTGCGCGGTCATGCCCTGCAGCGGGAGCGCGGCGGCCGTCGCGTCGTCGATCCCGGGCGGCACGGGCAGGGCGTCGGCCTCGCGCACGGCGACGAGCTCGGCGTACGAGCCGGGCGCCGACGCCCACGCGACGCGGTCGCCGGGGGCCAGCGTCGTGACGTCCGCACCGACCTGCACGACGTGGCCGGCGCCCTCCGACCCCACGACGTGCGGGAACGGCATACGGTAGGTGCCGCTGCGCCGGTAGGTGTCGATGAAGTTGACGCCCGCGGCCGCGACGCGCACGAGCACCTGGTCCGGTGCCGGGGCCGGGTCGGGGACGTCGGTGACCTCGAGGACCTCGGGGCCGCCGGCCCGGGTCGCGACGACTGCACGCATGCCTGGCGCAACCACCGCGACGGGGCGGCGTGTTCCCCGCGCGTCGTTGGTATTTGTGTGCAGCCGACTGTATGTTCATGCACATGACGTTCACCGTGGCGGTCGCCGGCGCCAGCGGGTACGCCGGCGGCGAGATCCTCCGCCTGCTGCTCGACCACCCCGAGGCGCGCATCGGCACGCTCACCGCGCACAGCAGCGCGGGCACGCCGCTGGGTGCGCACCACCCGCACCTGCGCGACCTCGCCGAGCGCGTGCTGCAGCCCACCACCGCGCAGGCGCTCGCGGGCCACGACGTCGTCGTGCTCGCGCTGCCGCACGGCGCGAGCGGCCAGGTCGCCGCCGAGCTCGAGGCGCTCGGCGAGGACCCGGTCGTGCTCGACCTCGGCGCCGACCACCGCCTGCAGGACGCGGCCGACTGGGAGGCGTACTACGGCAGCCCGCACGCGGGCACGTGGACGTACGGGCTGCCCGAGCTGGTGACGGCCGCCACCGGTGGCCGCCAGCGCGCGGCGCTCGCGGGTGCGCGGCGCATCGCCGTGCCCGGCTGCAACGTCACGGCCGTCACGCTCGGCCTGCAGCCGGGGGTCGCGGCGGGCCTGCTCGACCCGACCGACCTCGTCGCCGTGCTCGCCAACGGGTACTCGGGCGCCGGCAAGGCCCTCAAGCCGCACCTGCTCGCGTCCGAGGCGTTCGGGTCGGCCGTCCCGTACGCGGTCGGCGGCACGCACCGGCACGTCCCCGAGATCGCGCAGAACCTGCGCAGCGCGGGCGCGGCCGACGTGCGCACGTCGTTCACGCCCGTGCTCGTGCCGATGTCGCGCGGCATCCTCGCGACCGCGACGGCCCGGCTCGCGCCCGGCCTCGACGTCGACGAGACCGCGCTGCGCGCCGCGTGGCGCGCGGCCTACGCCGACGAGCCGTTCGTCCACGTGCTGCCCGACGGCCAGTGGCCCACGACGGCGGCCGTCGCGGGGTCCAACACCGCGCTCGTGCAGGTCGCGCTCGACGCGCGCGCGGGCCGCGTCGTCACCGTGACGGCCATCGACAACCTCGTCAAGGGCACCGCCGGCGGTGCCGTGCAGTCCCTCAACCTCGCGCTCGGGCTCCCCGAGACGCTCGGCCTGCCCCGGAACGGAGTCGCCCCGTGACCGACCACCTCGGACCCGCCCTCGAGGGCACGTCACCCGGCACGTCGCCCGGCGTGACCGCGCCGGCGGGCTTCCGCGCGTCCGGCGTCACCGCCGGGTTGAAGGCTTCCGGGCGCCCGGACCTCGCGATCGTCGTCAACGATGGTCCGCGTCACGCGGGTGCCGCGGTGTTCACGACCAACCGCGTCGTGGGCGCACCGGTCGTGTGGTCGCGCCAGGTCGTCGCGGACGGCGTCGTCTCGGCGGTCGTCCTCAACTCGGGCGGGGCGAACGTCAGCACGGGGCCTGAGGGCTTCCTCGACGCGCACCTCACGGCCGAGCGCGTCGCGACGGCCCTGGGCGTCTCGTCCGGCGACGTCGTCGTGTGCTCGACCGGTCTCATCGGCGAGCGCCTCCCGCGCGAGACGCTGCTGGCGGGCGTCGACCTCGCGGCCGCCGCGCTCACGCCCGACGCGGGGCTCGACGCCGCGACGGCCATCATGACGACCGACACCGTGCCGAAGACCGCGCACGTCACGGTCGAGACGCCCGACGGCACGTTCACGGTGGGCGGCATGGCCAAGGGCGCGGGCATGCTCGCGCCGGCGATGGCCACGATGCTGTGCGTCGTCACGACCGACGCCGACGTCGCGGCGCCCGTGCTCGACGCCGCGCTGCGCGCCGCGACCGCCGAGACGTTCGACCGCGTCGACTCCGACGGCTGCATGTCGACCTCCGACACCGTGACGCTGCTCGCGTCCGGCGCGTCGGGCGTCACGCCCGCCGCCGACGTCCTCACCGACGCCGTGCGGCGCGTGTGCGCGTCGCTCGCGCGCCAGCTGGTCGCCGACGCCGAGGGCGCGTCGCACGACATCGCGGTGCACGTCGTCGGGGCCACGACGCCGGACGCCGCGGTCGCCGTCGCGCGGGCCGTGACGCGCTCCAACCTCTTCAAGGCCGCGATGTTCGGCAACGACCCCAACTGGGGGCGCGTGCTCGCGCAGGCGGGCACGGTGCCCGAGGACGTCGCGCCGTTCGACCCCGAGGCGATCGACGTCGCGATCAACGGCGTGCTCGTCTGCAAGGCCGCGCGCCCGCACGCCGACCGCGGCGAGGTCGACCTCGCGTCGGCCCGCGAGGTGCACGTGACCGTCGACCTGCACGCGGGCGACGCGGCCGCGACCGTCTGGACCAACGACCTCACGCACGACTACGTCCACGAGAACAGCGCGTACTCCACATGACCACGACGCCCCCGCCCGTGCCCGACGACTTCGTCTTCGACACCCGCACCGACCTGCGCGCCGACCAGAAGGCGGAGGTGCTGGTCGAGGCGCTGCCCTGGCTGCAGCAGTTCTCCGGCGCGCTCGTCGTCGTCAAGTACGGCGGCAACGCGATGATCGACGACGACCTCAAGCGCGCGTTCGCGCAGGACATGGTGTTCCTGCGGCAGGTCGGCCTGCGGCCGGTCGTCGTGCACGGCGGCGGGCCGCAGATCAACGCGATGCTCGACCGCCTCGACATCCGCAGCGAGTTCCGTGGCGGGCTGCGGGTCACGACGCCCGAGGCGATGGACGTCGTGCGCATGGTCCTCACGGGCCAGGTGTCGCGCGAGCTCGTCGGCCTGCTGAACGCGCACGCGCCGCACGCCGTGGGGCTGTCGGGCGAGGACGCGGGGCTGTTCCAGGCGCGCCGCCGCACCGCGGTGGTCGACGGCGCCGAGGTCGACGTCGGGCTCGTCGGCGACGTCGTGCAGGTCAACCCCGGCGCGGTGCTCGACCTGCTCGACGCGGGCCGCATCCCGGTCGTCTCGACCGTCGCGCCCGACGTCGACGACCCCACGCAGGTGCTCAACGTCAACGCCGACACCGCGGCGGCCGCGCTCGCGGTCGCGCTCGGCGCGCGCAAGCTCATCGTGCTGACCGACGTCGAGGGCCTGTACACCGACTGGCCGGACCGGTCCTCGCTCGTGCGGCGCATCCGCGCGTCGGCGCTCGCCGAGCTGCTGCCGCGGCTCGACGCGGGCATGCGCCCCAAGATGGAGGCGTGCTGGCGCGCCGTCGAGGGCGGCGTGCCGCGCGCGCACGTGATCGACGGCCGCGCGCCGCACTCGATCCTCGTCGAGGTGTTCACGTCCGACGGCGTCGGGACGATGGTGCTGCCCGACGCCGACCCCGACGGCCACCCGTCGACCGTGCCCGTGCGCGCCGTGCGCCTGGCGACGCAGGACCAGGAGGACCACCGGTGACGACCACGCCCCAGGGCACGCCCACGACCGCGCGGCACCGCGCGCCCGGCGCCGACGACGCGCTGCCGGTCCCGGCCGCCGCGGGCTCCGTGGCCGAGTGGACCGAGCGCTACACGCACGCCGTCATGGACACGTTCGGCCCGCCGCAGCGCGTGCTCGTGCGCGGCGAGGGCGTGTACGTGTGGGACGCGGACGGCACGCGCTACCTCGACCTGCTCGGCGGCATCGCCGTGAACTCGCTCGGCCACGCGCACCCGACGCTCACGGCGGCGGTGAGCGCGCAGCTCGGGACGCTCGGGCACGTGTCGAACTTCTTCGCGAGCCCCGCGCAGATCGCGCTCGCCGAGCGCCTCGTCGCGCTCGCCGACGCGCCCGAGGGGTCGCGCGTCTTCCTCGCGAACTCCGGGACCGAGGCCAACGAGGCCGCGCTCAAGCTCACGCGCCGGCACTCGGGCGGCACGCGGCCGCGCGTGCTCGCGCTCGAGGGCGCGTTCCACGGCCGGTCGCTGGGCGCGCTGTCGCTCACGCACAAGGCCGCGTACCGCGAGCCGTTCGAGCCGCTGCCCGGCGGTGTCGAGTTCCTGCCGTTCGGCGACGCCGACGCGCTGCGCGCCGCGTTCGCCGAGGGCGGCGACCGGGTGGCCGCGCTGTTCGTCGAGCCCATCCAGGGCGAGGCGGGCGTGCGGTCGCTGCCGCCCGGCTACCTCGCGCTCGCGCGCGAGCTGACGAGCGCGCACGGCGCGCTGCTGGTGCTCGACGAGGTGCAGACCGGCATGGGCCGCACGGGCCGCTGGTTCGCGCACCAGCACCCGCACCTCGGCGGCGGCGTCCGCCCTGACGTCGTCACGGTCGCCAAGGGCCTCGGTGGCGGGTTCCCCGTGGGCGGGCTCGTCGCGTACGGGCCCGAGGTGGCCGCGCTGCTCGGCCGCGGTCAGCACGGGACGACCTTCGGCGGCAACCCCGTGGCGTCCGCGGCGGCGCTCGCGACGATCGGCGTCGTCGAGCGCGACGGGCTGCTCGCGCACGTGACCGCGCTGGGGGAGCGGCTGCGCGAGCGCCTGCGCTCGACCGGCAACCCGCTCGTGCGCGAGGTGCGCGGCGAGGGGCTGCTGATCGCCGTCGAGCTCGCGGCGCCCGTCGCGGCGCGCGTCGCGGCCGACGCGCTCGCGGCCGGGGTCATCGTCAACCCGTGCACGCCCACGACGCTGCGCCTTGCGCCGCCGTACGTCCTCACCGACGAGCAGGTCCAGCCGTTCGTCGACCTCGTGGCCGCGCTGCCGGCCGACCTCGCCGCGGAGGAGACCCCGTGACCCGCCACTTCCTGCGCGACGACGACCTGTCGCACCGCGAGCAGGCCGCCGTGATCGAGCTCGCGCTCGCGTTTCGCGACGACCGGTTCATCCGCACGCCGCTGTCGGGCCCGCGCGCGGTCGCGGCGATCTTCGACAAGCCGACGCTGCGCACGCAGGTCAGCTTCCTCACGGGCATCGCCGAGCTCGGCGGCTTCCCGCTGCCGGTCGACGGGGGACTGGCCCGCATCGGCGAGCGCGAGTCGATCGCCGACACCGCGCGCGTGCTCGGGCGGCAGGTCGCCGCGATCGTGTGGCGCACGCACGCGCAGACCCGCATCGAGGAGATGGCCGTGCTCGCGGGCGTCCCCGTGGTGAACGCGCTGACGGACGAGTTCCACCCGTGCCAGGTGCTCGCGGACCTCACGACCGTCGCGCAGCACCGCGGGGGTGTCGCGGCGCTGCCGGGCACGACGCTCGCGTACGTCGGCGACGGCGCGAACAACATGGCGCACTCGTACCTGCTGGGCGGCGCGACGGCGGGCATGCACGTGCGGGTGGGGGCGCCGGCGGACGCGTCGCCGGACCCGGCGGTGGTCGCGGACGCCGAGCGCGTCGCGGCGGGCACGGGCGGCTCGGTCACGGTCGTGCACGACCTGGCGGACGCGGTCGCGGGCGCGGACGTCGTGGCGACCGACACATGGACGTCGATGGGCCAGGACGCGCGGGACGCGGACGACGAGGCGCGGTTCGTGCCGTTCCGGCTCGACGCCGAGGCGCTCGCGCTCGCGGCGCCCGGCGCGCTCGTGCTGCACTGCCTGCCCGCGTACCGCGGCAAGGAGATCACCGCCGACGTGCTCGACGGCCCGCAGTCGGTCGTGTGGGACGAGGCCGAGAACCGGCTGCACGCGCAGAAGGCGCTGCTGACGTTCCTGCTGGAGCACGCATGAGCACGCCGACGGTCGCGGCGACGAAGGCCGCGCGGCACGCGCTCATCGTGTCGCTGCTGCAGCGCGGCACGGTGCACTCGCAGGGCGAGCTCGCGGGGCTGCTCGCGGACGAGGGCGTGACGGTCACGCAGGCGACCCTCAGCCGCGACCTGGTCGAGCTGCGCGCCGTGAAGATCCGCACGGCGACGGGTGCGCTCGCGTACGCCGTGCCGGCCGAGGGCGGCGACCGCACGCCGACCATGGCCGACACCGAGCAGCTCGCGGCGCGGCTCGTGCGCCTGAGCGCCGAGCTGCTGGTCACGGCCGAGGCGTCGGGCAACCTCGTGGTGCTGCGCACCCCGCCGGGGGGTGCGCAGCTGCTGGCGTCGGCGATCGACCACTCGGTGCTGCCGTCGGTGCTCGGGACGATCGCGGGCGACGACACGGTGCTCGTCATCTCGCGGGACCCGGCCGGGGGCGACGCGCTCGCGGCGCGGTTCCTCGCGCTCGCCGCCGAGGGCTGACCCCAGTTATGAATAGGTCCGCATGTGGATGTATGTTCATGCATGCAGACCTCGATGAAGGAGAGAACCTGACATGACCGAACGCGTCGTCCTCGCGTACTCCGGCGGCCTCGACACCTCGGTGGGCATCGGCTGGATCGCCGAGGCCACCGGTGCCGAGGTGATCGCCGTCGCGGTCGACGTCGGCCAGGGCGGCGAGGACCTCGAGGTCATCCGCCGACGCGCGCTCGACTGCGGCGCGGTCGAGGCGTACGTCGCCGACGCGCGCGACGAGTTCGCCACCGAGTACTGCATGCCGGCGCTCAAGGCCAACGGCCTGTACCTCGACCGGTACCCGCTGGTCTCGGCACTCTCGCGCCCGGTCATCGTCAAGCACCTCGTGCGCGCGGCGCGCCAGTTCGGCGCGACCACCGTCGCGCACGGCTGCACCGGCAAGGGCAACGACCAGGTCCGCTTCGAGGTCGGCATCACCTCGCTCGCGCCCGACCTCAAGTGCCTCGCGCCCGTCCGCGACCTCGCGCTCACGCGCGACAAGGCCATCGAGTACGCCGAGAAGCACCAGCTGCCGATCGCGACCACCAAGCACAACCCGTTCTCGATCGACCAGAACGTGTGGGGCCGTGCGGTCGAGACCGGGTTCCTCGAGGACATCTGGAACGGCCCGACCAAGGACGTCTACACCTACACCGACGACCCGACGTTCCCGCCGGTCGCCGACGAGGTCGTCATCACGTTCGAGCAGGGCGTGCCCGTCGCGCTCGACGGCGTGCCGGTGACCCCGCTGCAGGCGATCCAGGAGATGAACCGCCGCGCTGGCGCGCAGGGCGTCGGCCGGATCGACATCGTCGAGGACCGCCTGGTCGGCATCAAGTCGCGCGAGGTCTACGAGGCCCCCGGCGCGATCGCGCTCATCGCGGCGCACCAGGAGCTCGAGAACGTCACCGTCGAGCGTGAGCAGGCCCGCTTCAAGCGCGGCGTCGAGCAGCGCTGGACCGAGCTGGTCTACGACGGCCAGTGGTTCTCGCCCCTGAAGAAGTCGCTCGACGTCTTCGTCGAGGACACGCAGCGCTACGTCTCGGGCGAGGTGCGCCTCGTGCTGCACGGCGGCCGCGCGACCGTCTCGGGTCGCCGCTCCGACTCGAGCCTGTACGACTTCAACCTCGCGACGTACGACACGGGCGACACGTTCGACCAGTCCGCCGCGAAGGGGTTCATCGAGATCTACGGCCTGAGCTCCAAGCTCGCCGCGGCGCGCGACGTCAAGTTCGGCAACGCGCCCGACCTCGGCACGCAGGGGGGCATCGACGCGTGACCGCCCAGCCCGGCCCGCTCGCGCTGTGGGGCGGACGCTTCGCGTCCGGCCCCGCGGCGGCCCTCGCCGACCTCTCGCGCTCGACGCACTTCGACTGGCGCCTCGCGGACGACGACATCACCGGATCGGTCGCGCACGCGCACGTGCTGCACGCCGCCGGCCTGCTGTCGGACGCCGAGGTCGCCGGCATGGTCGACGCGCTCGAACGCCTGCGGGCGGACGTCACGTCGGGTGCGTTCGCGCCCACGCCGGACGACGAGGACGTGCACACCGCGCTCGAGCGCGGTCTCATCGAGCGGGCCGGGACCGAGCTCGGCGGCAAGCTGCGCGCCGGGCGCTCCCGCAACGACCAGATCGCGACGCTCGTGCGCATGTACCTGCGGCGCCAGTCGCGCGTGCTGTCGGGCCTCGTGCTCGACGTCGTCGACGCGCTCGTCGCGCAGGCCGAGGTCGCGGGCGACGCGCCCATGCCGGGCCGCACCCACCTGCAGCACGCGCAGCCCGTGCTGCTCGCGCACCACCTGCTGGCGCACGCGTGGCCGCTGCTGCGCGACGTCGAGCGGTGGGCCGACTGGGACGCGCGCGCCGCGCGCTCGCCGTACGGCTCGGGCGCGCTGGCGGGGTCCTCGCTCGGGCTCGACCCGGCGAAGGTCGCCGCCGAGCTCGGCTTCGACGGTCCCGTGGAGAACTCGATCGACGGCACGGCGTCGCGCGACGTCGTCGCCGAGTTCGCGTTCGTCGCGGCCATGACGGCGGTCGACCTGTCGCGGCTCGCCGAGGAGGTCGTGCTCTGGGCGACCAAGGAGTTCGGCTTCGTGCGCCTGCACGACGCCTACTCCACGGGGTCGAGCATCATGCCGCAGAAGAAGAACCCGGACGTCGCCGAGCTCGCGCGCGGCAAGGCGGGGCGCCTGGTGGGCGACCTCACGGGCCTGCTGACGACGCTCAAGGGCCTGCCGCTCGCGTACAACCGCGACCTGCAGGAGGACAAGGAGCCGGTGTTCGACCAGGTCGACCAGCTCACGGTGCTGCTGCCCGCGTTCGCGGGCATGGTCGCGACGCTGACGTTCGACACCGAGCGCATGGCGGCGCTCGCGCCGCAGGGCTTCTCGCTCGCGACGGACGTCGCCGAGTGGCTCGTGCGCGAGGGCGTGCCGTTCCGCGTGGCGCACGAGGTCGCGGGGGCGTGCGTCCGGGTCTGCGAGGAGCGCGGCATCGAGCTGTGGGACCTGTCGGACGACGACCTCGCCGCGATCAGCCCGCACCTCACGCCCGGCGTGCGGGCCGTGCTGTCGGTCGAGGGCTCGCTCGCGTCGCGCGACGCCGTCGGGGGCACCGCGCCCGTGCGGGTCGCCGAGCAGCTCGGCCGCGCGCGTGACGCCGTGGCCCGGCTGCGTGCGGCGCGCACCGTCTGACGGTCCCCGGGGCCGGTCCCCTCAGGAACGACCCGGCGCGGCCGATCGCGGCAGGGGAGCGGCGCACTGCAGCGCCCCCGCAGCGAGAAGGTGACCATGGCAGCCTCCGGCCACGCCCCGTCGACCCCGGTCGAGCCCTACCTGTCCGACCTCAACGGCGTGCAGCGCTGGTTCGCGAACGTCGGCGTGCGCGGCAAGGTCGCGATGCTCGCGACCGTCATGGTCGTGCTGCTGACCGTCACGGCCGGCATCGCGGTGACGGGCCTGCGGTCCATGACCGCCGCGGACGCGGACGTCGACGCGCTCGCGACCCGCACGACGCAGCTCGTGCTCGGCGTCGCGGTGCTGACCGGCGTCCTCGGGTTCGTGCTCGCACGCGTCGGCTCGCGCAGCATGGAGCGCGAGCTGCAGCGGCTGGTCGCCGTGGCGGGGTCGATCGAGCGGGGCGACCTCACGGCCCGCGCCCGCATGGACAACGGCGACCAGATCGGCGTCGCGGCCCGCTCGCTGGACGCGGGCCTGGACGCGCTGCAGACCTCGCTCGCCGGCGTGACCCGTCAGGTCGGTGAGCTGGCCGACGACGCGCGTGCGCTCGACACGGGCAACGTCGAGCTGCGCCGCGAGGCCGGGGTCGTCGACGGCGACGCGCGGTCGCTCGCGGCGTCGGCCGCGGACGTCGCGCACACCGTGCAGGCCGTCGCGGCGGGCGCCGAGCAGATGGGCGCCTCGATCCGGGAGATCGCGACGAGCACCGACGACGCCGTGCGGGTCGCGCGCGACGCGCAGGACGCCGCGCGCGAGGCCGCCGACACGGTGGCGCGGCTCGGCGAGTCGTCGACGCAGATCGGGAACGTCGTCAAGCTCATCACGTCGATCGCCGAGCAGACCAACCTGCTCGCGCTCAACGCGACCATCGAGGCGGCGCGCGCGGGTGAGGCGGGTAAGGGCTTCGCGGTCGTGGCCGGTGAGGTCAAGGAGCTCGCGGGCGAGACCGCGCAGGCGACCGACGACATCGCGCGCCGCGTCGACGCGATCCAGGCCGACACGACCGCCGCGGTCGAGGCGATCACGCGCATCACCGACGTGATCGGCCGCATCAGCGACCACCAGTCGACCATCGCGGCGGCGGTCGAGGAGCAGAGCGCGACGACGGCCGAGATGACGCGCGGCGTCACGCGTGCCGCCGAGGGCGTCGGCCAGATCGCGACCACGTCGTCGGCGGTCGCGGGGCGCATGAGCGCCACGACCGAGCGCCTCGACGAGGCGAGCGGGCACGTGACGGCCATCGCGTCGGGGTTCGGGCAGGTCGGCGAGCTCGTCGGCACGTTCCGCGTCTGACGTGCGCGACGGCGCCCGCCGGCCCCGTCCCGCCGGTGGTCCGGTGCGGCCGGTCGGGGCGGGCGCCCTCGCACGGTCGGGCATCATGGCCGCGTGGACGCGTCGCCGGCAGCCGTGAGCGGGCCGGTCGACGCCGCGGCCACCGTGGCGAAGCGGGTCCTCGCGGGTCCGGCGCGTCTGGGGCCGGTCCGCCTGCTCGCGGTCGACGGCCCGGCCGGCTCGGGCAAGACGACGTTCGCGGCCCGCGTGGCCGACGCGGCGCGTGCGACCGGTGCGCGTGCGACCGTGCTCGGTCTGGACGACCTGTACGACGGGTGGACCGGGCTCGACGGGACGCTCTGGCCGCGGCTGCGCGCCCAGGTGCTCGAGCCGCTGCGCCGCGGCCGCCCGGCGCGCTACCAGCGGTACGACTGGGCGGCCGGGCGCCTCGCGGGCTGGGTGGACGTCGCCGTCCCCGACGTCCTGGTCCTCGAGGGGTGCGGGTCGGCGCGGCGCGCGGTCGACGGCCTCGCGACCCTCACGGTGTGGGTCGAGGCCGCCGACGACGTCCGCCTCGCGCGCGGCCTCGCGCGCGACGGTGCGCACGAACGTGCGCACTGGCTCGCGTGGATGGCGCTCGAGCGCGCGCACTTCGCGCGCGAGGGCACGCGCGGACGCGCCGACGTGCGGCTCGACGCGTTTGGCATGATGACCACGTGAACGCGGCCGAGACGACGCCCGGTCCCGGCGACGAGGTCGTCGCCGGCGTCGGGGGCGTCCCCGCGCGCACCTGGTACGCGCGTGACGTCATGGCGGTCGCGCACGACCTGCTCGGCGCGTTCCTCACGGCGCGCAGCGCCGAGGGCGACGTCACCGTCCGCGTCACCGAGGTCGAGGCGTACGGCGGCGGCGACGACCCGGGCTCGCACGCGTTCCGCGGGCGGACGGCGCGCAACGCGGCGATGTTCGCCGAGCCCGGTCGGCTCTACGTCTACCGCCACCTCGGGCTGCACCACTGCCTCAACGTGGTGGCCGAGCCCACGGGCCGCGCGGCCGCGGTGCTGCTGCGCGCGGGCGAGGTCGTGCAGGGCGCTGACCTCGCGTGGCGGCGCCGCGAGTCCGCGGGCGTGGTCGACAACCGGCGCCAGCTCGCGCGCGGTCCGGCCCGGCTGGCCGTGTGCCTCGGGCTCGACCTGGACGCCAACGGGGCCGACCTGACCGAGCCCGGGGGAGCGGTCGTGCTGCGACGGCGTGACCCGGCGAGCGTCCTGCCCGCGATCGCGACCGGACCGCGGGTCGGGGTGTCCGGCCCCGGCGGTGACGGGCTGCGCCACCCGTGGCGCCTGTGGCTGACCAACGAGCCGACGGTCTCGGCCTACCGTCCGGCCTATCGCTCGCCGACGTCGGCAGACGCCCCCGGCGGGGCGACGGCGTCGGCCTGACGCGGAGCGCGCGTCGCACCCAGACCCCCGACGTGGACCCGACACCGGGCGTCCGCGTCCGACCGAGGAGAACGACGTGACCGACATCCTGGACGAGCTCGAGTGGCGTGGGCTGATCGCCCAGACGACCGAGCGTGACGCGCTGGCCGCCGCGCTGGCGCAGGGCCCCGTGACCTTCTACACCGGCTTCGACCCGACGGCGCCGAGCCTGCACCACGGGCACCTCGTGCAGCTGGTGGTGATGCGTCACCTGCAGCTCGCCGGCCACCGTCCGCTGGCCCTCGTCGGCGGCGCGACGGGGCTCATCGGCGACCCCCGCATGTCGGGCGAGCGCGTGCTCAACACCCGCGAGACCGTCGCCGAGTGGGTCGACCGGCTGCGTGCGCAGATCGAGCGGTTCCTCGACTTCGAGGGCGACAACCCGGCGCGCATGGTCAACAACCTCGAGTGGACCGCGCCGCTGTCGGCGATCGACTTCCTGCGCGACGTGGGCAAGCACTTCCGCCTGGGGACCATGCTCGCCAAGGACACGGTGGCGCGCCGGCTCGAGAGCGACGAGGGCATCTCGTTCACCGAGTTCAGCTACCAGATCCTGCAGGGGCTCGACTACCTCGAGCTGCACCGCCGTCACGGCTGCACGCTGCAGACCGGCGGCAACGACCAGTGGGGCAACCTGCTGTCCGGGGTCGAGCTGATCCGCAAGACCGACCGCACGCCCGTGCACGCGCTGACGACGCCGCTCATCACCAAGGCCGACGGCACGAAGTTCGGCAAGTCGGAGGGCGGCGCCATCTGGCTGGCGCCCGACATGATGACGCCGTACGCCTTCTACCAGTTCTGGGTGAACACCGACGACGCCGACGTCGTGCGCTACCTCAAGGTGTTCACGTTCCGCACGCGCGAGCAGATCGCCGAGCTCGAGGCGGCGGTGGCCGAGCGGCCCGCGGCGCGCGAGGCGCAGCGGGCGCTGGCGTACGACGTGACGGCGCTCGTGCACGGTGGCGACGCGGCCGACGCGGTCGTGGCGGCCAGCCAGGCGCTGTTCGGGCGGGGCGACCTGGCGGACCTCGACGCGGC
>JAEYNO010000132.1 GCA_023412515.1 Actinomycetes bacterium | reverse complement strand
GCGTGCCCCGGGCGGAGATAGAACGGCGGGTGGACGCCGCCCTTGATCTGGTCGGGCTGAAGCATCTGGCGGACCGCCGGCCGTCGCAACTGTCGGGCGGCCAGCAGCAGCGTGTGGCGCTGGCCCGCACCGTCGTGATCGAACCGAAGGTCCTGCTGCTCGACGAGCCGCTGTCGAACCTCGACGCCAAGCTGCGCCGGTACATGCGGCACGAGCTGCGCGAGCTGCAGCAGCAGGTCGGCACCACCATGGTGTTCGTCACGCACGACCAGTCGGAGGCGCTCGCGACGTCCGACCGCGTCGTGCTGCTCGCGGGTGGCCGGCTCGAGCAGGTCGGCACCCCCGAGGACCTGTACCGGCGCCCGCGGACCGCGTTCGTCGCGGACTTCGTGGGCGCGGCGAACGTCCTCGACGTGCGGACCGGGCCCGGCGGCGAGCCCCGGGTGCTGGGGCGCCCCTACGACGTCGCCGCGCCCGCGCCGGCGCGCGTCGCGCTGCGGCCCGAGGTGCTGCGGCTCCGTGCCGCGACCGGCGCCGACCCGGACGGTGCGATCGTCACGGTGGTGTCCGTCGGGTTCGGCGGCGAGCGGTACGACTACCGCGTGCGCACGTCGGACGGACGCACGCTGCTGGTCTCGCCGCCCGCCGACGCCGCGCCGCACCCCGTCGGGACGTCGGTCGCGCTGCACTGGGAGCCCGGAGCGGTCGTGCCGCTCGCCGACGAGGACGGCGCCGCGTGAGCGCGGTCGCGGCGGCGCCCCGCGCACGGCGGCGGCCCCGCGTGCGCCCGGGCGTCGTGCCCGCGGTGCTCCCGACCGTGTTCGTGCTCCTCGCGTTCCTGCTGCCGCTCGCGGGCCTCCTGGTGCTGTCGCTGCGACCCACCGACGCGTTCAACTTCGCGCTGCCCGGGTTCAGCCTGCGGCAGTACCGCGAGGTCCTCACCACGCCGTACCTGTACCGCTCGCTGCTGGAGAGCCTGTCGCTCGCGGTGCGCGTCAGCGTGACCTGCCTCGTCCTGGCGTACCCGGTCGCGTGGTACCTCGCACGCGCCGCGCACGGGTGGCGCAAGACCCTCGTGTTCACGGTGACGCTCTCGCCGCTGCTCGCGTCCGAGGTCGTGCGGTCCTTCGGCTGGCGCATCGTCATGGCCGGCGAGGGGCCCGTGAACCGCACGCTGCAGGCGCTCGGCCTCACCGACGCGTCGCTGCCGCTGCTGCGCTCGCCCTGGACCGTGTTCCTCGCGGTCGTCCACGTGCTGCTGCCGTTCGCGGTGATCGCGCTGACGGCGTCGCTCGGGGCCATCGACGACGCCGTGCTGCGGGCGTCGGCCGACCTCGGCGCGTCGGCCGCGCAGACGTTCCGGCGGGTCGTGCTGCCGCTGTCCGCGCCCGGCCTGGTCGCCGGCGCCGTCATCGTCTTCTCGCTCACCATGGGCATCTACGTGACCCCGCTGCTCGTCGGCGGTGCGAACCAGCCGCTCGCGGGCCTGCGCGTGCAGAGCGAGGCGATGGTGACGTTCAACCAGCCCCGCGCGGCCGCCCTGAGCTTCGTGCTGCTGCTCGTGACGCTCGTCGTGTGCGCGGTCGTGACCGCCGCCGGGCGCCTCGCCGAGCGGGGCACCCGTGGCTGACCGGTCGCGCACGCACCGACGCACGGCCGGCCGCGTCGCGGCCGCGGTCCCCGTCGCCCTGGTGTGCGCGTTCCTGCTGCTGCCGCTCGTGGTCGTCGTCGTCAGCTCGTTCGCGGCGCAGAACAGCTTCCGGTTCCCGCCCGAGGGCCTCTCGCTGCGGTGGTACGGCGAGGTCCTGGGCAACCCCGCGTGGCTGTCGTCGCTCGCGGTCTCGGCGCGGCTCCTGCTGGTCGTCGTGCCGGTGGTCGTGCCGCTGGGGACCCTCGGCGGGTACGCGGTCGGGGCGGGGGACTTCCGCGGCCGGCGTGCGCTCTCGCTGCTGTTCGTGTCGCCGATCATGGTGCCGTCCGTGATGCTCGGGCTCGCGCTGCTGCACCAGCTGCAGGTCGCGGGGCTCGTCGGCTCCGCCGCTGGGCTCGTGCTCGCGCACGTCGTCGTGACGTTCCCGTTCTGCGTGCGGGTCGTGGCCGTGAGCGCCGCGGCGCTCGACGCGCGCCTCGTGCGCGCCGCGCAGGACCTCGGCGCGTCGCCGCTGCGCGCGTTCCTCACGGTCACCGTGCCGCTGCTGCGGCCCGGGATCGTCGCGGGCGCGTTCCTCGCCGCCGTCATCTCGCTCGGCGAGGTCGCGGTGTCGGTGTTCGTGTCCGGCGCCCGCACCGTGACCGTCCCCGTGCGCGTCTACTCCGCCGTGCAGGTGCAGATGGAGCCGTCGGTCGCCGCGATCTCCACGCTCATGCTCGTCGCCGCCGTCGCCGTGATCGCGGTCCTCGACCGCACCCTGCGCATCTCCCGCTTCCTCTAGGACCACACCATGACCGCAGCACCCCGGTGGCGCGTCGGCGTCGACGTCGGCGGCACGTTCACCGACCTCGTCGCCGTGCCCGCGCACCGCACCGGCCACGACCTGTCCCGCCTCGTCGCGCACAAGGTCGCCAGCACGCCGCACGACCCGGCCGCCGCGGTCGAGGAGGGGCTGCGCGGCCTCGCCGAGCGCGGCGTGGCCTTCGCGGACGTCGCGTCGGTCACCCACGGCACCACCATCGGGCTCAACGCGATCCTGCAGCGCCGCGGCGCGCGCGTCGCGGTGCTCACGTCCCGCGGGCACCGTGACCTCGTGCAGATCGGCCGCGCGCGCCTGCCCCGGTCGTTCGACCTGCACGCGGCGCCGCCCGCACCGCTCGTGCCGCGCGACCGCGTCGTCGAGGTCGACCTGCGCTTCGGCGCCGACGGCGCCCCGGTCGCGGCGCTGGACGAGCAGGCGTACGTCGCGGCCCGGGACGCGCTCGCGG